>JBQCJB010000349.1:0-8397 GCA_051953155.1 Aureliella sp.
GAACCAGCCACCCAAACGGACCTCGCTGCGCCGCTGGCAACTGCGTCTGCTGGCCTTGCTGCTCGGCTGCCTCCCCTTTCTGGCCGCCGAGCTGGCGCTCCGAGCCAGTGGCTTGCCGCCCGAGCGACCCGCCGTGGATCCGCTGGTCGATCTCCATCATCTGGAGCCCCTTTTTCAGTTGAGTGCCGACGGGACGACCTACAGCATCCCGCCCGAGCGCCTGAATTTGTTCCGCGAAGCCAGCTTTGCGGTTCGCAAACCGGCTGGCACGTTTCGCATTTTCGCTCTCGGCGCCTCGACGACCCAAGGCGAACCGTACAGCACACCGACCGCGTTTCCCGCTTGGCTGAAGATCGACCTGGAAACCGCCACCGCCGGGCGAGCGATCGAAGTGATCAATTGCGGCGGCCTGTCGTATGCCAGCTACCGCGTCAAAGCCATCCTTGCGGAAGTTCTCGGCTACGCTCCTGATTTGATCGTGATTTACACCGGGCAAAACGAATTTCTCGAAGAGCGTTCGTATTCGGGTTGGCGCGATGTACCGCTGCCGTTGGCTCGGGCCGGCAGTTGGCTGCAGCATGTGCGCCTGGTCCAGTTCGTGCGCTGGGCAGTGCAGGGGAGTGCCGATCGCGACCAGCGCCGCCTGTTGAACCCCACCGAACTCAAACGCGAGGTCGATGCGCTGTTGGATTACTCGGGCGGCTTGGAAGCGTACCACCGCGACGATCCATGGCGCGAACCGGTCGTGGCCCACTTCCGCTGGAACCTCGCGCAGATGGTCGAAGAGTGCCAGGGGGCCGGCGTGCCGGTGATCTTGATGCGGCCCGTGGTCAATCTGCTCGACTGCCCGCCGATGAAAGCCGAACTGCGCACCGATTTGACGGTCGAGCAAAAGGAGCGTTTCGAAGCTGCCTGGCAAGCCGCTCGAGAAAACGCCGAACAACCCGAGCGAGCCCTGCACGAGCTGAAAATCGCCTACGCGATCGACCCGGGTCATGCGGGCGTGAATTTCTTTCTCGGTCGTTTGGCTTGGGAGTCGGGCGACTGGCCGGCCGCGCAGCGCTATCTGCAAGCGGCCAAGGACCTGGACGTGTGCCCGCTACGAGCCCTGACCAGTATCCAAGACGCCGTCACCGAGGTCGCCCGCCAAACCCGCGCACCGCTGGTCGACGCCGACCAGATATTCATCGATCGCAGCCCACACGGCATCGTCGGCAACAACTGGTTGGTCGACCATGTGCATCCGACGATCGAAGGTCATCAGCTATTGGGCGAGGCCTTGTGCGAAGTCTGCCTCCGCGAAGGCTTTTTAGTCGAGCGTGATCCTCAGTGGCGTCAATCGCGCACCGAGCGCGTCCGCGCCCATCTGCGGTCGCTGGGCGAGGACTACTTTCATCGGGGCAAACAACGCCTCGAGGGGCTGCTGCTCTGGACGCAAGGTCGCGCCAAAAAGCTCCGCCCCTGAGAACGCGTTTTCCCAAGTGCCCCGCCATGCGAACTCGGTCTCGCAGCGTGCGAGGCTCTCACTTCTTGGTTGCTGGTGCGGCTTCCAAACTTTCGCACAGGGCCCTGACGGCAGCTGCCGGATCGCTGGCTCGGTGAACTGCGGCGGAGACGGCGACGGCCCGTACGCCCGTGGCTAATACTTGATCGAGGTTCTCCAGCCCGATGCCGCCGATCGCCAGACTCGGCAGGTCGATCTCGTTGGCGACTTGTTTGAGGTAAGCGACGCCGGCGAACTGTTCGAACGTCTTGGTTTGGCTCGGGAAACTGGGCCCGCAGCCGATGTTATCGGCACCGGCCTGGAGGGCCGCTCGAGCTTGCTCGACGTTGTGTGTCGAAACGCCGATGGCCAGGCGCGCTCCGGCGACTTTGCGCACGTCGTCGACGGTCAGGTCCTCTTGTCCGACATGCACGCCGGCAGCTCCGCTGGCCAAAGCGATATCGACGCGATCGTTAACGACGACGTGGCCGCCGAAGTTCTCGAGCACCTGCACCGCGGCTCGGGCGTACTGGAGCAGTTCGCGATCGTCGCGCGTTTTTTCGCGGACCTGCACACAGCGAGCGCCCGCGCGGCACAGCCGTTCGAGATAGGCGGTGAACTCGTCCAGCGGCCGAGCGCAGTCGATCAGAATGCACAACCTGAGCGACCGCAGCCAGGCGTGCCGGGTCCACCGCAATTCGATGCGAGCCAAATCGTCGTAGGCCTGATAGCGCAGTTGCTTGAGAGCTTCGCTCGCCGGGTGGGAGAGCAGTTTGGAAAACTCTTCGAGCACGCGGAGCGCCTGTCCGACGCGTTCGGTTTCCGCGCTGATGATGTCGCTGACTTGGCCGCGCCGCGCTTCGTTACCGCTGGTCAGTTGAGTTCCCGCGTCGCGTTTTGTCGACCGAGCCGCCAGCCGCTCGCTGCGATCGAGCTGCCGGACGGCGTCGGCCAGTTTATGCCGAAGCACCTTGAGCGACTGAGCCGCCGCGGCATCCTCGTACACCAGTCGCGCCACATCCTCCAGCGTCCGCAGCCCCTCGGCCGCGCGATTCGCATTCGCATCCACCACCCGCCAAACACCCACCTCGCTCACACCCTCTCCTCCACTCACGCAAACCTCCTCGGCCTCCCCCTCACTCACACCCTTTCCCTCGCTCACGCAAACCTCCTCGGTCTCCCCTCACTCACACCCTTTCCCTCGCCCACGCAAACGCTCTGGGGCTCCCCCTCGCCCCGCTTCGGGGAGAGGGGGCTGGGGGGTGAGGGGCAAGCGTCACCAATCGCGCCTCGACAATCCCCAGACCTCGACAAGCCCCAGACTCCGAGAACACCCCAGACCACACGCATCTTCAACGCACGCGCCAACGTCAGCGGCAGGCTCCGACTTGGGCGTTCCACGACGTTTGTCTGCGGCTCATCCTACCACAGCAATCCGGCGGTCCATCGCAGCCGACCAACTGTCGCTGCGCGAAAACACTTGCTAAACTGACGCACAATCTGCGCGGCAGGCCGAGATCGCGTTTTCGGCAGAGCCCTCGCGCGTCGCCAGTCGCCCGATCGCAACAGCCCGCTCGCCCCCGTAGCTCAGCTGGATAGAGCACAGCTTTCCTAAAGCTGGGGTCACACGTTCGAATCGTGTCGGGGGTATTTTTTTGGCAAATACCAAGCGAGCTCTCTGAGAACAGCTTCAATCTTCGGTGGCGGGCTCTGGTTGCACAGGCTGTCGGGCGGTTCGGTATCCTGTTCATCCTGACCATCGATGTCTGATAGTTTCGTCGAAGCTGACACACTTAGCCGTCGGCAGCACATCCGTCGGCAAGCCTATTGTGCGGTTGGCCGGCCAGAACGATGTGTTTGAAGTGGCTCCATCGCTTGCGCCGCGTTGAGCAGTTGGATGCGCGGCGCGAGTTGGCGACGATCGCGGTGCCCATCATTCCTTCCCCAAAGACGGACGATCGTGGCAAGTGCGGCGTTGTGTCTGATCGATTCGATTACGTTCGACCCAACACAGCCGCACCGCACCGCTAGTGGTTTTCGGCGATGTATTTGAACGGATAGTTCGATTCGCGGTAGTCGCCGCGCTTTTGGCGCTTGGGCAGATGAATTTTTTCGCGCGGTAGTTCCTGGTAGGGGACCTGACTCAGCAGGTGGGCAATCACGTTCAGGCGAGCTCGCTGCTTGTCGTCCGACTTGACGACGTTCCAGGGAGCCCAGGCGGTGTCGGTCGCGGCGAACATCTCGTCGCGGGCTCGCGAGTAGTCGTACCAGCGACTGTAGGACTCGAGATCCATCGGAGACAGTTTCCAGGTCTTGCGACCGTCGTGGATTCGCGATTCCAAACGTCGGGTCTGCTCGTCCGGACTGACCTCCAACCAGTACTTGATCAGAACAATACCCGAGTCGACCATCGCTTTTTCGACCAGCGGCGTCATCCTCAGGAAATGCTGGACCTGATCCTCGGTACAGAACTTCATCACCCGCTCGACCCCGGCGCGGTTGTACCAGCTGCGGTCAAAGATCACGACTTCGCCCCCGGCCGGCAGGTGAGGCAAATAGCGCTGAATGTACATCTGCGTTTTTTCGCGTTCCGTCGGCGTCGGCAGCGCCACCACGCGGAAGACGCGCGGGCTCACGCGCTCGGTGATCGCTTTGATCACGCCACCTTTCCCAGCCCCATCGCGCCCCTCGAACACGAGGCAGACTTTTAGACCTTCGTGCTTCACCCACTCTTGCAGCGTGACCAATTCGACGTGCAACTTTTTCAGCTCACGCGCGTAAGCTTTTTCCGAGAGTTTTTCCAGTTGTTTCTCTGCGACGTCGCGGGCATCTTTGTGGGACATCGTTTACGCAACCTCCGCAAGTGCCAATGATTCGAGGCTCAAACTGCCGCTAGCTGGCCCCACGCTGCGTCCTCGATTGGAGCGAAGAGCATCACCACCGAACGAGCGTGAGCCAGATAGGAATTATCTGTAATCGCTGGGGCCTCGCGCCAGGGAACAATGTCCTCAGGCGTGGGTAGAAAGGTGTCGATCCAGCGGCGCCAACCTCGCGGGCTACCCAGGTTCGGCAGTTCGAACGCCAGCGGCTCGCAGTGGCCATTGAGAATCAGATGGAACATCAAGCCTGCCGTGGGCAACTCGGCACCCAAAGCCACGCTGTGGGACGAATCGCTCCAGTCAGGCTGATCTAGTTTCACTCCATGCCAACTCATGTGGGCGCTTTTCAGCATGTCCACCAAGCTGAGGTGCTCGTCACCGAATTCGCGGTGACGGCGGCGCTCATTGAGCAAGCTGACGAAACGCAGCAGGTCGGCATGCTCGTCCACAAGCGACCAATCCAACCAGCTGATTTCGTTGTCCTGACAATACGCATTATTGTTTCCGAGTTGCGTTCGCCGGACTTCGTCGCCCATTAGAATCATCGGCATGCCGAGCGAGAGCAGCACGAGCGACAACGCGTTCTTGGCTTGACGGTTCCGCAGTCTCTCAATTTCGGGGTCATCGGTGGGTCCCTCGACGCCGCAGTTCCAACTTCGGTTGTCGTTGGTGCCGTCCTGGTTTTCTTCGCCATTGGCTGCGTTGTGCTTGGCGTTGTAGGACACGAGATCGTTCAGGGTGAATCCATCGTGACAAGTTATAAAATTGACGCTTTGCTCCGCTTCACGTCGGTCTTGCCCGTAGATGGCTGGACTGCCCAGGATGCGATCGGCTACGCGGCGGACGGCCCCATCCTGCCCTCGCAGAAAATCGCGCACATCGTCGCGAAAGCGGCCGTTCCACTCCTGCCAGGTGTCTCCGACAAAACTCCCCACTTGGTACAGCCCGGCTGCGTCCCAAGCTTCGGCCAGTAACTTGGTACCTGCCAACACAGGATCGGTTTCGATTTCCCACAACACCGGCGGGCTGGGGAGCGGCTTTCCCGAAGAGTCTCGCGAAAGGACCGACGCCAGGTCAAAGCGAAATCCGTCGACGTGCATCTCCTGCACCCAATACCGCAGGCTGTCGACGATCAACCGCCGCACGACCGCGTGGTTGGCGTTGAGCGTGTTGCCGCAGCCGGTGTAGTCGGCGTACCGCGCGTCATCGTCGAGTATGTAATAGGTGGGATTGTCGACTCCTCGAAAGCAAAGCGTCGGTCCGTCCGCTCCGCCCTCGGCAGTGTGATTAAAGACCACGTCCAGTAGCACCTCGATCCCAGCGCGGTGCAGCGCCTTGACCATGTCGCGGAACTCGTCGACCGGCCCCAGCGCGTCGCGACGCGAACTGTACTGGCGATGCGGAGCGAAGAACGAAACGGGCGAGTATCCCCAATAGTTGACCTCGCCGTGCAGGCAATCCATAGGATCGAACTGAAAGACGGGCAGCAGTTCGACAGCGGTAATCCCGAGCCGCTGCAAATACGGAATTTTTTCGATCAGGCCCGCAAACGTCCCGCGAAGGTCGGGGGTTACTTCAGAACTGGGATGGCGCGTGAACCCGCGAACGTGCAGCTCGTAAACAATCGTCTGCGAAACGGGCAGGCGGAGCGGTGCATCGCCTTCCCAATCGTACGCCGAGGGATCGACCACCACGCTTTTCATGGCCACCGCGGCATTGTCGCCCGGTGCGCGAGCGGCCTTGCGGGAATAGTTTGACGGTGTGATCACGCCCCGACCGTAAGGGTCGAGCAAGACTTTATCCGCATCGAACCTCGTTTGTTGCGACGCGTCCGGCGAGCCTCGAACTCGGTAGGCATAGATCTGACCGGCGCTGAGACCGGGCACGAAGACGTGCCAATAGTGGTTCGTGCGGTTGTGACTTCGGTCGAGCGAAATGACGCGGCAGGGCGCGACCGCTTCAGCATGCTCAAACAACAGCAGGTCGACTCCCAGTGCACTCCGCGAAGCCAAGCTGAAGTTGACGCCCCCGGCAAGCACCGTAGCACCGATCGGACTACTGCGGCCAGTCGTCTTCACCGAGCCCTGAGCCTCGCGGCCGGTTGCCGAGCCTCGACCGGTCACTGCCGATCGCGTTCCCAGTTGGTCTGGCAAGACGGGGGACATGTGCGCACGCCACTTTCTTAACGCCAATCGAACCGCCTCGATGGCAGCCACCGGCGGTGGTCAACCGGCCGAGCCCGCAGGCATGTCGCTCCCGCGCGAACGCCGCCGGTGCATCTTATCGTGGCAAACGGCGACGGGTATTGGACCTTAGGCCCATTCGGTACGGCTGTCGCCCCGGGACCTCGTCTGGCGGCGACTAAGAAACCTCGGGGAAGAGTTTCGAATCCAGCTTGGACAACATCGTACGCAGCGGCTTCATCGAGCGCAGGCCGGCCTGTTCCCCGATGGCCGCCATCTCGTCGGCGCGGGTGAATTCTGAAATATCAAAGGCTGTAACATCGGGTGCGATGACAAAGTCCGCCGGGCTAACGCCGACCGCATTCATACTGAAGCTCTGGATCATCTGTTGGCGGAGAATCACGGGGATTGTGGAAAAGAACCTGCGGACCGGTTTGCCGTTCATCGAACGGATGTTCATGAAATCCTTTTCGAGTTTGGCTGTCACGCTCGAAGCGATCACGAAATTGCATCCCTTCGAGACCAGCACGTTGGCGGGAATATTGTTGAGCAGCCCACCGTCGACCAAAGCTCGCCCCGAACCGACAATGGGCAGCGCCAGCGGAGGCAGGTTGATGCTCTCCAAAATGTTGCTGGTGGCGTCCCCGGAATCTCTGACCAGCGTCTCTCCCTCGACCAAATCGACCGAGATCGTCGACATCGGAATAACCAGTTGCTCCATTCGAAGCTGATCCAGGTATTTGCGGAGCATTGGCCCGAACTGTCGCCGACGATATTTCAAGAGCAAATACCAGTAGCCGCCGCCGGGAAGTCGACAGAGAAACCAAGGAGGTCGCAAGTCCTTTCGAAAGCACTGCGTCGCGCGGTCGGGAGAAATGCCCGAGGCAACTATGGTCCCCGTCATGGCGCCGGCGCTGGTGCCAGCGAGCATATCGATGGCGATCCCGTTTTCTTCGAGAGCCTTGAGCACTCCCAGGTGAGCCATTCCGCGGGCTGCGCCGCCCCCGAGCGCCAGCCCGATGCGGATACCCCTGAGGTGATGAACAATCCGCTCGATACCGCGGTGCAGCAAGCTGCTTTGCCCGGACGTTGGCGGCTCGAGAGTCACCTTGAAGTCATGGCTTGCCAGTCTCCCTAGATCCGCCACATAGGGCGAATGCGGTTTCTCGTTTTCGAGGAGCCAGACGATATGTATCTTGTCGCGCCACCGTGGAACTTCGCCCAACAATTCCCGCAGCGTCCGTAGCGACGACTCGTACTCTTGCGGCCCCATGCACCACAGGATCGAGTCGGCATAGCTGAGCAGGCGAGCCAGTTCGTCGCGATGGCGATCGGCTTGCAAATCTATAAAAAGTCTGCCGCGGGCGGACCACTCCTGCAAAAGGGCCTTGCGTTCTTCGGCGCTGATTATGTTCTGTTGCTCGAACAGTAGCCTGAAAGGCACATCGACCGCAGACCACGAGCGTGCATCGTCGCCTGCGACGCACGGCGTCTCGCCCAGTTCGCGCAATCGCTGCACTAGTCGTACGACCAGGGCACGGCTGCGATCGGTCTGGTGCACGACACCGACGACTCCGGGCCGAGGCAGATCGCGATCGATCGTCACGACTTGCTTGATTACTCCCGCGGCCAGCCGCAGCAGCGCGAGCTGGAACTCCGCGTGCTTCGAGGCTAGCCGAAGCAGCCGCGCCAAATCGAGCCGAATTACGGTCGTGGGCTCGGCGACTTCAACCAGCAGGTGAGACTGATCGGAGGATGCCACCGAGAAAAGTCCCAGCACCGAACCGCGGCGCATGGGATTGGCCAAAACCGCTTTATCGAGCCGGTCCACGAGCGTAACGTCCAGCCTGCC
>JBQCJB010000350.1:0-5859 GCA_051953155.1 Aureliella sp.
TCGCATCCAAGAAATGAGGGTTTGCCACGTGACGAAACCATTCCGATCAGTAAGAAGAACCGTTCACCTCGCCAGTCTGGCATGGGCGCTGTGGGCTGCGGCGCTCACTAGTTCTGGCGAGCGGGCCGCCGCTCAAGAGAACTGGCGACCGACCAAGGACAACCAGGCGGCGGTGGAAGAGATTACCGAAGACGTTTTGCGTGGGCATATCCGTTTTCTGGCCGACGATCTGCTGGAAGGGCGCGGACCGGGCTCGCGCGGCGATCAACTGACGCAACTCTATCTTTCGACGCAGCTCCAAACGCTCGGCTTCCGGCCTGTGTTGCCGGGAGGGCAGTGGACTCAGCCCGTGCCGTTGGTCGGCGTCACCACGGCGCCTCCGCCGACTGTCGAGCTGCACAGTGGCGAGCAGAAGCTAGTCCTCAAACACAGCACCGATACGATGCTGGTCGCCGGACGCCCGGCGGAGAAGATCAGCATCGATGACGCCGAACTGGTCTTCGTCGGCTACGGCATCCAAGCTCCCGAGTACAACTGGGACGATTTCAAGTCAGCCGATGTGCGTGGCAAGATCCTGGTCATTATGAACAACGATCCGGAGAGCGATCCCAATCTGTTCGAAGGGCGACGGCGGCTGTATTACGGACGCTGGGATTACAAGTACGAGATGGCCGCCAAGGTCGGCGCGGCCGGCGCGATCATCATCCACACGACTCCGTCGGCCGGCTATCCCTATCAAGTGATCCAAACGTCGTGGAGCGGCGAGCAATTCGAATTGAAAGAAGGCGAAGCGCCGTGCATGGATCTGCGCGGATGGGTGACCGATGAAGCGGCCCACCGCATCGCCGAACTGGCCGGCAAGTCGCTCGACGACCTTCGGGCCGCAGCTGAGTCGCGAGATTTCCAGCCGGTGCCGCTGGGCGTTCGCCTGTCGGTCGAACTGACCGCTACGGTGCGCGAGCAGCAGACGGCTAACGTTCTGGGCATCCTTCCAGGCAGCGATCCGGAGCTGTCCAAGGAGACGGTGGTCTTTATGGCCCACCACGATCACTTGGGCATCGCCGCCGAGCGCGATGCCCAGGGGGACAACATTTACAACGGAGCCATCGACAACGCCTCTGGAACTGCTGCCCTGTTGGCGATCGCTCGCGCGGTCTCCGCCCTGCCGCATCCGCCCCGGCGTTCGATACTCGTGGCGGCCGTCGGAGCCGAGGAACAAGGCTTGTTGGGTTCGAAATACCTGGCCGAGCATCCGCCGATCGCACCGGGTTACATGGCGGCCGTCATCAATATCGACGGCATCAACTTCCTCGGCAAAACACATGATCTGAACATGATCGGCAACGGCAAGTCGAACCTCGATCCGTTGGTCGAGCAGGTCGCCAAGTGGCAGGGGCGCGTCGTCACCCCCGACTACTTTCCCGATCGCGGCTATTACTACCGCTCGGATCAATTCTCACTAGCCAAGGTGGGCGTGCCTGGAATCTACTTGCACGCCGGCATCAACGTCGTCGGCAAGCCCGACGGTTGGGGCAAAGAACAGCTCGAGGCCTGGGTCGACAAGACCTACCATCAGCCCAGCGATGAATACAGCCCCGATTGGGATCTCGCCGGCGCGATCGATGATACGCGGCTGTTGTGCCACGTCGGCTTGTTGGTCGCCGATGCCGACCAAGCCCCGGCATGGAACCGCGGAGACGAGTTCGAAGCAGCCCGACTCGAGGCGATCCGGCAGCGCGATTCGCAGCGTTCGGCTCAATAAGCCCCCGCTGCGAACCGGCGCGCAAAATCAATAAGTTGCCATGTCAGCAAACTAGCTGGCCAGCTAGTTAGCAGGCCAGCTAGTTAAGAGCTCAGCTGGCCAACACGTCATTCGAGCGACAGCCCCCGTGCGGCTGGCGCCCGGACTTACGCAACTTCTTCGTCGCGATCGACATGCTGGAAGTGGTGGCTGTGCACTCGGGCCGCCGAAGGCAGTTGCTGCTGCCAGGCGTCCGGTGCCGGTTCCGTCACCGGCAAACGACCGCTGTGCACCGTCAATTCGAAACCGTCGCGCACCAGGCGTCCGGCATGGCGGCTGGGCAAGCGCACATGCACCTCGACATAGTCGTCGTGGTACTGCTTGCTGGTAATGTCGCCGACCTTGTTTAGCCAAGCCACCGTGCGTCCATCGGCAGGGCTCAGCCGCAGGCTGGCCGTCACGAAGTCGTCACTGAGCAACTGGCTGACCGTGTGCGCCAGCTGTTCAAAACCGAGCCCGGTGCGGGCGCTGATGGCGACCGACCGCGGGTACCGGACTTGGACCGCGGCCATCCGCTCAGCCGCTCCGGGGACGTCGATCTTGTTGATGACCAATAGCGTCTGCTTCTCATCGATGCCCAGATCGTGCAGCACGCGGTACACAGCTGAGATCTGGTCGAGCACTGCTGGGTTGCTCGCATCGGCCACGTGCAACAGCAAGTCGGCCTGACGAGCTTCTTCGAGGGTCGCTCGGAAACTGGCCACCAGGTGGTGAGGCAAGTCGCGAATAAAGCCGACCGTGTCGCTCAGCAGCACCGGGCCCCAACTGGGCAAGGTCCAGCGCCGCGTGCGGGTGTCCAGCGTCGCAAACAGTTTATTGACCGCTTCGACATCTGCCTTGGTCAGCGCGTTCATCAACGTGCTCTTGCCGGCGTTGGTGTAGCCGACCAGCGAGACGGTGAGGAAATCGCGCCGACCGGCGACCTCGCGTTCTTTGCGGCGTTCGACTTTGCTCAAGTCGAGCTTCAATTCGTGAATGCGGCGCACGACCAACCGTCGGTCGACTTCCAGCTGCTTTTCACCCGGACCGCGCATGCCGACGCCCATCGTTTGACGCGACAAGTGCGTCCACATCCGCTTCAGCCGCGGCAACGAATACTCCAGCTGCGCTAGTTCGACGGCCAGCCGCGCTTCGTGAGTCCGGGCGTTGGAAGCGAAGATATCCAGGATCAGTTCCGTGCGATCGATGACTTTGCGACCCACTGCCTTTTCCAGATTGCGCGTCTGGCTGGGAGAGAGGTCGTTGTCAAAGATCACCAGATCGGCCTCGTGGAGCTCGGCCAACTGCTTGAGTTCTTCAACCTTGCCCTTGCCGAGATACGTTTTGGGATCCGGCGTTTCGCGTCGCTGGACGACGCCTGCTCGCACTTCCGTGCCCGCCGTTTCCGCTAGACCAGTCAGTTCCTCCAGTGGTTCCTCCGTGAAAGCATCGCCTGGACCGATAACCCTTGCCAGGACACTCCGTTCCTGAGCCACGCTGGTCGATCGAGTATGTTCTCGCACTGCGTTGATAAGCCTCCAAGATAGCTGGATGAGTATCCGACATCCCACCGCTATCTGTATTATAGTCTCGGGACAGAGGGTGCCAATTTAACAGGCCCCTCCACGGTTGCTTGAAATGTGCACTTACCGCGCCGTTTTCCTTGGCGCGGTGGCATAAATGGCTGGCGCAGGCCGCGGTCGGCGGACCGTCGCCTGAGCCACCCTTGGCCTGGTTAGAAAAGCCGATCGGTCTGGCGACACGTTACTTTTCGCCGGACTGTTTGTTCGAAGCCGACGACAGGTCGCGCAGTTTGATCTCGCGCCAGCGCACTTCGTACGGGCCTTTGTCCTTGGGAATTCCGTGGACTTGCAGGGCTAGAAACCCGCTGCGAAAGCTCTCTTCATCGCTTAGATCCTCAATCTTTTGGCCGTTGATCCAGGTTTGCAGCCGCGGTCCGACGGCTCGCACCAGATACTTGTTCCACTGGCCTTTGCGGAAGGCATCGGTCTTGGTCTGCTTCGGGCTGATCCAGCCGCGGCCGGTACCTTCGCTGTAGATGTAGCCGGCAGTGCCGCCGGTTTCGATCTCGACCTGCGGGCCGTGGACTCGCCCCTTGTTGAACTCTTCGGTGCTTCGCGAACGGATTTGCACACCCGAGTTGAGCGCGTCGTCGACTTTGACTTCGAACGCCAGTTCAAAGTCGCTGTAGTCTCGTTCGGTACATAGGAAAGAGTTCGGACTGCCCTGGCTGGTTCGCCCCAAAACGGAATTTTCTGACACGCTGTACTCGGCCGTGCCGTTGCGTTGTTTCCAGCCGTCGAGATTGCGGCCGTTGAACAGCGGCTGCCAATCGCCGGCGCTAGCGTCCGGCGGGCTATCGAAGTCGACTTTCTTGGAACTGGCCGGGGCAGTGACCAGTTTGCCGGGCTCGCGCATCACGGGCTCGCGGCTCGACAACTCTTGCTCGCTGACCGGCGGCAAAGTCACCTGGCCGGTCGCGGCCCATTCGGCTCCGCGCTGGAGCGTGACTTGGAAGGCGACGCCGCTGATGGCCTTTGCATCGTGCCCGAGCGTCGTATGAAAGACGCGGCCTTTGCCGTATCCGATCGCCATCAGAATCGGTTCATGTTCGCCCGTCCCACCGGTGCTCTTGTCGCTCATCGCCGTGGCCAGCACTTGCATGCCCTCGGCCGGTCCGCGGAGCTGCGCATACAACTCGTCCTCGGCCTGCATCCACGCCGAAGGCAGCCCGCGGGTGATCGGGTGCTGGCCATCGCGAACGACGACCAGGAACGGATGCCGCTTGCCATGGCTGCCGCCGCGGCCAGCTTGCGTATCGCGAGCCAGCTGCCCGTCGCGCCACCGCACATAGGGTCCCGATTTCTCATTGCGCCCGCCCCAGCCTCCCAGGCCGATCATGCGGTTGTATTCCGGCCACTCGGGAAACGCATTGTCCGCGGCATGCACGCTGACAAACCCACCTCCGTCAGCGACGTATTTTTCAAACGCAGCCGAGGTTTCCTTGGACCACGGTTGGCCGTTGTAATTCGAAACGACCACGTCGTAGTCGCTGAACGTCGGATGGAACGCCGACATATCGGCGTCCTTGCCCGGCGTGGTGGCCACGCTAACGGTGAAACGTCCGCAAGCTTCGAGCGTAGCTTGGATCAAGGGAGTCGTGGTTCGCCAGTCGTGATTGTTCTGGCCATCGACGATAAGAGCTTTCAATCGCCCGCCATCGGCAGCCGAGAGGCTCGACAGTAGCAAGTGCGAAAGGAGGCCGACGCATGCCAGCACGCGCAAAGTTTGAAACATAGTCGAATCCGTGGCTGAAGAAGGAAGCAAGGTGGGACGATCCGATCGAAGCCCCCTCATTCTCCCTCACCCCCGAGTCCGAATCAATCTGAGCCCAGCCCGCACTTGAGAAGCCGGAACGTCTCAACCTTGCCCACGTCCTTGACGTTGACAGCGTGCCTACCATTAACACGCAACGTTTAGTGATCGTATTTTCCTACTGGCTTGAGTTCGAAAAATCGTCACGTCTCCCCCTCGCCCCGCTTCGGGGAGAGGGGGCTGGGGGGTGAGGGGCAGCTTATGAAACGCAGCCGCGCACGATCTGAAGAAGCGATCGAGTTTGCGAGGACGCAAAGAGCTTTGGCCAACGAGTTCGCTGCTACGGTCTGGCAGTGGATTCGCAATCGCAAGTGCTATGGCCAGAAGTTCCGCCGCGAATATCCCATTCCACCGTATACGCTCGACTTCTGCTGCGTCGAGCTGCGACTAGTCATCGAGGTCGACGGCCAAGGGCATCTCACACAATCTGGAAGTGAACAGGATCGACAGCGCGATGCGACCTTAAATCGCTTGGGCTATCAAGTGCTGAGGATTCCAGGCTACGCAGTCCTCAACGAACCGGACGAAGTCGCCGCGCAGATTCGCAGCTTTGTCAAATCCGCACTTGAGAAGCCAGAACCCCTCACCCCCAACCCCTCTCCCCGAAGCGGGGCGAGGGGAGAAAAGTCTCTCAACAAGGGCTTCGCGTGACATCGAGGACGCGTTTCAGGTGCTGCAGAGAA
>JBQCJB010000351.1:0-3206 GCA_051953155.1 Aureliella sp.
ACCCGCGCTTATCGCTGACTGTCCGGTCTCCCCTTCGCCCCGCTTCGGGGAGAGTGCGCGGGTTCGGCCGGTCTCCCCCTCGCCCCGCTTCGGGGAGAGGGGGCTGGGGGGTGAGGGGCAGCAGCACCAATCAGCCCAACCCGACCCAGTGACCTATACGAACTGCACTAGCCCAAATCAACCGAGCCCCCGCAACCCGAAGCGGCCGAAGCGCATTGAGGGTCGGTCAACCATGAGAGCTTCGATCCGATGAAAGTACTGTTGGCCCTGATTTCAGTGTGTTGGGGTGTCGTGGCGTTCAGCGGCGCGGGCGTCGGCGCCAAACGTGCCGCGACTGCGCCAGCCAGCCAGACCGCAGACGCAGAGCCCAAGCCGGAAAAAAACACCGCGGATGTTTTTCTCTTGGGCGGCCAGTCGAACATGCAGGGCATCGGCAAAATTGCTGACTTGCCCGAAGGGACGGCGAAAGAAGTTCCCGAAGCGATGTTCTGGAACGGTAAAGAATTCGAGCCGCTGGTGCTGGGCAAGACGAAAACGTCGACGCGCGCAGGCGAGTTTGGACCGGAGATCGGATTCGCCCTCGAGATGGCCAAGACGCAACCCGGCAAGACCTTCTATCTCATCAAGTATGCTGCCAGCGGGATGCCCTTGCATCATGGCTGGAACGGCAACAAATGGGTCGGCGGGCCGCCGCAGCCCAAACGCCGCAATTTCTATCCAGGTGAGCGACCCGACGATCCGAACGTAGGCACGCTGTACCGCGACATGCTGGCCAAATTCCGCGCGGGGGTCGAGCATTTGAAGCAAGCGGGCAAGACGCCAGTCATTCGCGGTTTTCTCTGGATGCAGGGCGAACAGGATTCCAAGCACGTCGAATCGGCTACGGTCTACGCGACCAGCCTCGCCCGGCTCCGCGAGCGGTTGGCCGAGGACATGCAAACTTCGCCCGAACTGCCGCTCGTCTTCGGTCAAGCTCTACCGCACTCGCCTCCGCTGGAGCGCTTTACACACCGAGATGAGCTCCGCCAACAGATGGCGGCCGCCGATCGCGACTCCGGCAAACCTGAAGCGATCAAGCAAGCCAAGATGGTATCCACCGACGGGTTCGAACTGCTGCCCGACACGGTCCATTACAACGCCAGCGGCCAACTGCGTTTAGGCAGCGGCATGGCCCGAGCTCTCAATGCGCTGGCACCACGTGCTCCGAAAGAGAAGCCAGCCGGCGCCGCCAAACCGGCTCGACTTCCAGCTCTCCAGACAAATCGGCCGGCCAGTGCCAAGTCGATTTCTTTCAACCGCGATATTCGACCATTCCTCTCGGGCACATGCTTTCAGTGCCACGGGCCCGATGCCAACACGCGCGAAGCGGACTTGCGTTTGGACCTGCCCGAGTCCGCCTTGGCCGACCGCGAAGGTGCGGCAGCCATCGTTCCAGGAAAGCCCGACGCCAGCCAGGCGATGCGCCGCCTCCTCAGCGATGATCCCGACGAGCAAATGCCGCCGCCCGGTTCAGGCTTGAAACTGACCGCCGCGCAGAAGGATGCCTTTCGACGCTGGATCGAACAGGGCGCCGAGTATCAGTCGCATTGGGCTTTCCAGCCGGTCACGCGTCCCGCGGTGCCCGAAGTGCTGGGAGCACAGCATCCGATCGACGCGTTTATTCAAAGCCGCCTGGCCGATGCAGGTCTCCGCCCCTCGGCGGCAGCCACTGCCGAGACGCAAATCCGGCGGGTGACTCTCGACATGACCGGACTGCCCCCGACCTTAACTGAGCTCGACGCATTCCTGAGCGACGTCCAAGAGTGCGGACTGGACGCGGCCTACGAAAGAGTTGTTGACCGGCTCCTCAGGTCGCCTCGATACGGTGAGCGGATGGCCTGGCCTTGGATGGAGGCCGCCCGCTACGCCGATACCGATGGTTACCAGAACGATGGCCCGCGCGAAATGTGGCGTTGGCGCGACTGGGTCATCGAGGCGTTCACCAGCGGGATGCCATTCGACCAGTTCACCATCGAGCAATTGGCCGGCGATCTGCTGCCCGAGCCTAGCGAAGCGCAGTTGATCGCGACCGCGTTCAATCGCAACAATCGCTACAACTCAGAAGAGGGCATCCCGATCGACGAGTTCCTGCTGGAGAACGCCGTTGATCGCGTCGATACGACAGCCACCGTTTGGATGGGTTTGACCGCCGGCTGTGCCCGCTGTCACGATCACAAATTCGATCCGCTCACCCAGAAAGAATATTACCAGCTGATCGATTACTTCAACGATGTGGCCGAGAGTGGCCGCGCGGTTAAATTCGGCAATTCCGAGCCGTGGATCAAGACACCGGTCGCGGAGCAAAAGGCACAGCTGGCCGAGTTGGATGATCGTGTGCGCCTGGCCGAGCAGCGGCTGGAAGAGGCCGACGCCCGGCTGGCGCGCGGTCAGTCAGCCTGGGAAGAGAAAGGCCTGGCAACGTTCGAGCCGGTGCTGGCCCATGGCCTCGACGCCCATTTTTCATTCGACGCGCCGGACGATCGTGTCAAGCCGCTGAAGGACGCAGCGCCGGCATTGGTCGCAGGCGTGCAAGGCAGTGCCATCTCCGTCGACCCGTCGCACACCGTCGAAATTGGCAAGATCCAAGGCTTGATCGGCAACGGTCGCTTTTCGATTGCGTTCTGGCTAAACCCGCACGAACCCGAGAGCAACGGCCCGGTACTTTCCAACGAGGCCCCGTCGAGCGGTCGCAACGGGATCCTGGTGGAGATGGTGGACGGCCGGCTGCGGTGGAATATCAACACGCGCTGGATCTCGGGCGTTTCGACGGTGGAGACCAAGCAGCAATTTCGGCCCGACCAATGGGTTCATGTCGCTCTGACCAACGATGGCACGCAGCGGGCCGCTGGCATGTTGGTGTATGTCGACGGCCGTTTGCAGGACGTGAACGTCATTCGAAACACCAACAGCAACGCGTCCAAACGCAACCTCGGCGACACGCTGAAGCTGGGGTTCAGCAAACATGTCGGCTCCTGGCGCGGCCAAATCGACGAATTGCGTTTCGCCACGCGGCGCACTTTGTCGCCCGAGGAGATCGAACTGTTGGCCGTTCCGGAAACACTACCTCAAATCGCGGCCATCGAACCTCACCAGCGGACGACTCAGCAAGCCCGACTGATGCGCATCGCTTATCTCGAACAGGGAGCCCCGAAGAAGGAGGCTCAGCT
>JBQCJB010000352.1:0-5387 GCA_051953155.1 Aureliella sp.
GACTCGAACTCGCCGGACCAAAAGAGTTGCCGACTAGCCTGGATTTGCAACTCGAGAACATGAGCGACAAACCCAAGGGGCGTCTCGCCCTGAGCGGCCAGCTCGACGAGCCCCCGTCTGCCAAGGAAAGCCAGACACCGAGCGCTTCCCCAACCAGCGGTAAGGCCCCGAGCAGCGATAGGGCTAAGCCCGCCGCTAAGGACGCGCCATCTGCAGAACGCGCGGAGGCAAAGTCCAGCGAACGTCCCGAAAAGCCGCTGGAGCTGAAAAAGCCGACTTCCGATGTGCCCCCCAAAGACGATAACGCTCAGCCGCCCAAACCGGCGAAGAGCCAACCCGGCGAATCAGCCAGCGAGGCTGCACCGGCACCGAATCGAAAGTCCGATGCGCAGCCACCGACTGAGAGCTCGCAACCGGAAAAAACGGCCAAAGCCCCGCGCGTGGCCGATCTGCGCAGCCTGGGTTTTGCCGACTTTCGAATCGAGGCTGTCGTCGACGCCGCCAAGCTGGATGTCGAGCCTGCGGGCTTCGCCGGCCTGTCGCTGACCATTCTGAGCGATGAAGACCACGGTGAAACGCTGGTCGGCCGGATCCAATGGCCCGACGGACAAGTCAGCACGATTACTGGCTCCCGCATCGAGCAATCCGATAACGGCCGGCCCGACAACGACAAATCCGCTAACGACGCCTCCACGGCCAAAACGAAAGCGGACCAAGGCGAAGCCGATAAGGACAAAACGAACAAGGACGCAGCGAACAAAGCAGACGCGAAAAACGCAGCCCCCGAAAGCGCCGACGCGGACAAGGAAGCAGAGGACAAGGAGGTAGCGAACAGGAACGCAGCGGTCAAGGAAAAGTCGACTAAGGAGGCGGACAAGAAGAGTGCACAGCCGCAGGCGGACGAGTTTGTCTGCGATGTAAATTTCCCGCTCGGCGCGTTTGGCACTGGGGGCCGGCCGGAGCAGCCGCAGTGGCTGTTGGTGCGCGGGGCGACGATCTGGACGAGCGATAAGGCGGGGACGATCCCGTCGGGCGATCTACTGGTGCATCGCGGCGTGATCAAGGCTGTCGGACGCGATCTGGCGGCTCCCGAAGGTGCCATGGTCATCGACGCCAAAGGCAAACATGTCACCGCCGGGATCATCGACTGCCACTCCCACATGGCGACCGATGGCGGCGTCAACGAGTCGGGCCAAGCGGTGACGGCCGAAGTTCGCATCGGCGACTTCATCGACTCCAACGATATGAACATTTATCGGCAGCTGGCCGGCGGGGTGACCGCGGCCAACGTTTTGCATGGCTCGGCCAATCCGATCGGAGGGCAGAACCAGGTCATCAAACTTCGCTGGGGGGCTCTCGATGAAGAGATGAAAATGCGCGAGGCTCCCGCGGGAATCAAATTCGCCTTGGGTGAGAATGTCAAGCAGAGCAACTGGGGCGAGCGAGCCACCGGCCGATACCCACAAACGCGAATGGGCGTCGAACAGATCATGCGCGATCGATTCGAGGCGGCCAAGCTGTATCGCGAAGCCCAGGCTGCCTCGGCCGCGGGGCGC
The DNA here is from genome assembly GCA_051953155.1 of Aureliella sp. Lineage (GTDB taxonomy): Bacteria > Planctomycetota > Planctomycetia > Pirellulales > Pirellulaceae > Aureliella. The sequence goes on from JBQCJB010000352.1 coordinate 1,557, forward strand.
CGCGCGCTGCCTCCGCGTCGCGATTACGAACTCGAAGCTATCTCCGAAATCCTGGAACATCGACGGTGGATCCACTGCCACAGTTACCGGCAGGATGAGATCCTGGCCTTTTTGCGGACGCTGGAGGATTACGGCGTGACCGTCGGCTCGCTCCAGCACATCCTCGAAGGCTACAAGGTGGCCGATGAAATGGCCCGGCACGGTGCCACGGGTTCGACCTTCTCCGATTGGTGGGCGTACAAGGTCGAAGTCATCGACGCCATTCCGTTCAACGGCGCGGTCATGCACCAGGCGGGCGTGGTCGTGTCGTTCAATTCCGACGACAACGAACTCGGCCGTCACCCCAACCATGAGGCGGCCAAGGCTGTAAAGTATGGCGGCGTATCGCCTGAAGAGGCGCTCAAGTTCGTTACGCTCAATCCGGCCAAGCAACTGCGGATCGACCGCTATGTCGGGTCTCTAGCTGAGGGGAAACAAGCCGACTTCGTCATCTGGAGCGGCTCGCCCCTGTCGACGCTCAGCCGCTGCGAGCAGACCTGGATCGACGGCCGCAAGTACTTCGATCGCGAGCAGGATGTGGAACTGCGCCGCCACGCCGAGTCGCTGCGCCGGCAACTGGTCCAACGCATTCTCGACTCGGGCGAGAAGATGCTGGGCGACGGCCGCGATCGCCGCGATCCATCGCTATGGTTCGCACGCCACGATGAATTCTGCCATCACAGCAGCGAACAGGCAGGACGCTGAAAACCAACCGGGCATACGTTGAACACGAAGGTGATTGAAATGCGAATGAACGTTGAACGAAAGCTCGGTGCGTGCGCGGTCGTTTGCGCCTGGCTGTTGGCGGGTGGCACCGACCTCGCCGCATCCGATCAAATACCGGGTGCAAGGCAAACGAAACCCATCGCCATCGTGAACGCGCAACTGCACACGGTCAGTGGCGAGACGATTTCCAAGGGAACGATTCTCTTCAGTGAAGGCAAAATCGTCGACTTGGGTGCCGACTTGAGCGCACCGTCCGACGCGACGGTCATCGACGCTGAGGGCGGCCACGTGTACCCCGGCCTGATCGACCCGCTGTCGAAGATCGGTCTGGTCGAGATCGACGCGGTGCGAGCGACTCTCGACTGGCAAGAGACGGGGACGCTGAACCCGAACGTTCGCGCAGCCGCAGCGTTCAATCCCGACAGCGAATTGATTCCGGTCGCTCGTTCCAACGGTGTGCTGCTAGCCGTCAGCGCGCCGGACGGTGGTCTGATCAGCGGACGGTCCGCACTGATGATGCTGGACGGTTGGACATGGGAGCAGATGACGCTCAAGCCGGACGTCGGCATGCAAGTGAATTGGCCGCGCACGCCCGAGGCAACTGCCAACCGCGAAGGGGCGGATGCGGAAATGGCGCTGCTGGAGAAAACGTTCGATCAAGCCGAGCGTTATCGCGCGGCTCTAGGCTCGAACTCGCCCCCCGAGTTCGATGCGCGGCTGGCCAGCCTGGTGCCCGTGCTGGAAGGAAAAGTTCCACTTATCGCGACGGCCTTTCGTTCCGCACAGATTCGTTCGGCAGTGGCGTTTGCAAAGCAGCGAAAGCTGCGTTTGATCATCTACGGCGGCTACGACGCGCTCGACTGCCAGGAAGTTCTGCTGGCAGAAAAGGTTCCGGTGATTGTGGCTGGCGTGTATCGCTTGCCCGCCCGGCGAGATCAACCTTATGACGACGCCTACACCTTGCCCAGCCGCTTGAAAGCAGCCGGAATTCCGTTCTGCATTGCAACTGCGGGACGCTTTGGCGGCAGCATGATTCGCAATCTTCCGTACCATGCCGCGACGGCCGCCGCTTATGGACTGGAGCCGGCTGAAGCGCTGCGATCGATCACGCTCTCGGCAGCTGAGATCCTGGGCGTCGCCGATCGCGTGGGTTCGCTGGCTAAGGGGCTGGATGCCACGCTGCTGATCGCCGACGGCGATATTCTCGAAACCCCGACCCACGTGACGCATGCCTTCATTCAAGGCCGCGCGGTCGATCTGAGCAATCGCCAAACGCAGCTCTACGACAAGTATCGAGTCAAGTACGAGCAAGAGTAGCTGGCCTGGCAGCGGGCTGGCTCTGTCAGGCGATCCATTCGTCGATCACATTGCCAGCGACGCCGGTCAGCCGCGCATCGAGGCCGTTGTGGCGCTGGGTCAATTTCAGGTGGTTCAGTCCGAACAGCTTGAGCATCGTGGCGTGCCAGTCGTTGATGTGGACCGGTTTTTCGGTGATCGACCAGCCGATTTCGTCGGTCGCGCCATAGGTGAGTCCGCCCTTGACGCCACCGCCAGCCATCCAGAGTGAAAACGCGTTGGGATGATGGTCGCGGCCGGTGACCTTCGCATAGCCCTGGCGATTCTCGCCAAGCGGCGTTCTGCCGAATTCGCCTGCCCAGACGACCAGCGTCGATTCGAGCAGTCCGCGCGCCTTCAGATCGGCCAACAGCGCTGCGACGGGTTGGTCGGCCATTCCGCAGTTATGCGGCAGCTCAGCATTGAGATTCGAGTGATGATCCCACGAGGCATGATTGATCTGGACGAAGCGCACACCGCGCTCGACCAGCCGCCGAGCCAGCAAGCAGTTCTTGGCAAAGGCTGCGTACTGGCCAGGACCACCGCCGCGCTGCGGCCCTTTGATTTCCGGGTCGACGCGCTCCACCCCGTATGCCTCCAGTGTGCGGGCGCTCTCGGACGACAGATCGATCAGCTCGGGGGCGGCAGTTTGCATGCGGAACGCCAGTTCGTAGCTCGCGATGCGGCTGGCGATTTCAGGGTCCTGCACGAGGTCGTAACGCTGACGGTTCAACTCTCCCAGCGCATCGAGGCCGGCCCGCTGTAAGTGCTTGGGTAAGCCTGCCGGTTCGGAGAGGTTGAGAACGGGATCACCCTGATTGCGAAACAGGACGCCGGCGTAGACCGAAGGCAGAAAACCGCTTTGCCAGAGCGTAGCGCCGCCACTGGTGCCTCGGCCTGCGGAGAGAACGACGTAGCCTGGCAAATCGCGCGATTCATTGCCCAGTCCCCAGGCCAGCCAGGCACCCGCCGTCGGCAGACCAAAAAACGCGCGGCCGCAGAAGAGCGCTAGCTGAGCTGGATGATGGTTGAATTGGTCGGTGTGCATCGAACGCACCATCAAGATGTCATCGGCATGGCGAGCCAGATGGGGCGTCAGGTCGCTAAAAACCATTCCGCTTTCGCCGTGCGGTGTGAACTTGCGTTCGGAACCTTGCAGGACGGCGGTCTCTTTTTTGATAAACGCAAATCGCACTTGCTTGGTGAACGATTCGGGAAGCGGCTGACCGCTGAGCTGGTTGAGTTTTGGCTTGGGGTCCCAGAGGTCGATCTGGCTGGGACCTCCCTCGAGAAAGATGAAAATGCACGCCTTGGCTCGGGCAGGAAAATGAGGTGGCTTGGGTGCGAGCGGATCGGAGTCGGCCAAGCTGTTTCCGGCCGGGGCCGCCCCCTGCAGCTGCGAATCGTTCGCCAGCAGCTGAGCGAGCGCCGCCATGCCGACTCCATAGCCAGCGCTGTGCAGAAAGTGCCGCCGGGCCATCGCCTCGGACAGAGCCCGAAAATAACCGTCGCTGGGAACGTTTGCGCTCATTTCGGGTCACTCGCGTGTGATGAATTCGTCGAGATTTAAAACCACGCGGGCCGTGCTGACCCAGGCCGCGAATTCTTCCGCAGCGCAGGCCGTCGGTCGGTGATTGCCCGCCATCGCCCAGGCCGATTCCGCATCGCGAGCGTAAGCGTGTCGGCTGGCTGCCAGCAGCCGAGACAAAGCCGCCAACTCGGTCTCGGCCG
>JBQCJB010000353.1:0-7113 GCA_051953155.1 Aureliella sp.
CCGATGGTCAGACTGACATCGACCGGCACCGTCTTGCGACCCGCCATTTGGACGTTGGTGCCGATGTAGGGTTGCAACTTTTCGGCAACCAGGGCGGCATCGTAGAGACACTGGCCTTTGGCCCGCAAGGTTTGCGTGTCCTGGCCGTTCTCGATCTCCATCGTGCCTGCGTAATGCATCCAAGGGGCCTGCAACTGCATCGAGTCGACTTGGATGCGCCCGGTGGCAGCATCCCAGGCTCCCTTGAGCGCTGCCATCACTTGGGCTTCCGACCAGAGACGCGTCGGCTGCCCGCTGGCGACTTGCTGGATGACATCGATCTGATCTGTTTTGGCATCCATCTCGAGCGATGCATTTTTCGAATTGACCTGCCACCGCAACGAACCGTTGATCTGCCCCGACAGCGCCAGTTGGCTTTGCGGCGCCGTTGGAGGTGCGCCAACTCCCGGAGGCAACACCAGCTGCGTCGCCGGCACAGAACCGGTGTCCGAACGGACGTTCCGCATCAGCTGCGCCAGATCGGCGATGAAGGCGCCGGTGCCACTGCGACTGCCATCGCCACTGCTGCTGGCAGCGTCGGCCGCAGAGAGCGAAAACGAGTGCGCTTGAACGACCAGCTTTTCAATGGCCAGTCGCGTCAGATCGGCCGTGTCGACGCGGCCTTGAAAATTTCCGACCATTTCAGGTTCGACCAGGCGCGTTCCGCCGGAACCGATTTCAAACGGCTGGGTGCGCCAATTGGCTTGTTGCAGTTCGACTCGGCTGGTGTCGATGCGGCCGCTCGCCCCTAGCGAATACTTGCCGGCCAGCGTCATGCTCGGGTCGAGCAATTTCAACATGACCGCCCGCTTCTGCCACAGATCCAAGGAGCCTTCCGAACTGATAGTGAAGGCAGCTGGCGCTGCGTTGCCGCTGAATTGCAGCGGTTCGAGCAAGTCGACGCCCAGGCGTTCCGACTGCGCGACCAGCTCCAGATGCGCTCGCTGGACGCTGGTCAGCTGCGAACCGGTCAGATTGCCTTGCGCGGTGAACGTGCCGCGCCACGCAGGTTCGCGCAGCTCGCCCCCGGAGGTCATCGCGATGACCAGCGGCGTCGTCTGCAGATGACCTTCCGCAACGAGCAAACCGGGTTGCGTCTGCGACCAACGCATGTCGACGTCTGCCGTACCGGTCATCGTGCTCAGCGGCAGATCGAACCACTGCGAGAGCCGCTGTTGCAGCCGATCGAGATTCACTTCCCCTTCGAGACTTCCGCTGGCTGCGGAGCCCGAGGCCTTCAACTGGCAGAACTCGGCGGCACAGGTGCCGAGAAACGCCACCTGTCCATCCTTCTGCGGCGCTGCGCTCAAATCGAGCGTGAGCGGTTTGTCCCAGGTCAATTGTTGGCCGCCGGCTAGCGCGACCAGATCGCCCAACTGGACGTTGACCAAACTGGACGGTTGCCCGGTAGAGTTCAGCTGCTGCGACGCACGGAATGTGGCCGATCCGGAGACCAGCCGCGTATCGCCGCGCATCGGTACGAGCGTTTCCGCTACGGCGGCTAGTTTCGCCAAATCGATCGAGCCTTCGGCATTGAGCTGCGCGCCGGGCAACCATGGCGCGGTCAGCGTCGGCAGCGCCAGCGGCCACGGGAACTTGCCACTGGCGGTCAAACCTCCGACGTCCGTCGCCAGCTGCGTACTTTCCAGCGCCAGCGAACCGTCCGACAAGGCGGCCTGGCCACTTAGTCGAATCGATTCGAGACGTGCTGGCTTGGGGCCGACCAGCGACGGAGCCGCGATGACCAACTGATCACCGCTCAATTGCTGGGCATGGATGGTCCAGCGGTCCGCGTCGATCAGCGATCCGGCGATGCGCGCCGATACGAACCCGCTCAACTGATCGATCGGCACGTCCGGCAAGCGCTCGTGGACGATATGCCAGAAGGCCAGCGGCACGTGATCAATCGCGGCCCGAATGTTAAAGCTGCGCACTTCGGCGGCAGTGGTTTCCGTGACGTCGGCAGCAATGGTGCCGCTGGTGGCACCGCTGGCGTCGGAAATTTTGGCTGACAGTTCGGTTGGGCCGATCACCTGACCTGGGCCGGGTAACTGCGTCTTGAAACTCGGGATGTCCACCATCCATACATCCGGATGTTGCGCGTCGCGCAGGGTCACACGTGCGTTCACCAGTTCGATCGCGCCGGCGATTTGGCTGGCCTCTTTCGGTTCCTCGGGCTCATCCGATTTCATCAGCGGAGCCAGAGCCTCTTCGAGACTGGTCGTGCCCCCGGCCACCGCCATATCGACTTCGACATCGTTGATCTGCACCGTTCCCAGGTTTTGACTAGCGAGCATCCACGACAGCAGACCTTTTTCCGTCGTCACCGCGCCGACCTTGACCACTGGCGCTCCTTGCGCGTCGACCACTTGCAGGCCTTCGACGCTGACCGGTGCAAACCAGCCAGCCGAAACTCGGGTAAAGTCAACCTTGAGAGGAGCGATGCCGGCGTAGGAGTCGATCAGCGGCAGGAGCACAGCTCGCGACGTGACGATCGACGGCAGCAGAGCCAGCAGTACGAAGCCGACGACCGCGCAAAAGAGAGCAGCCACGTAGCGGCGTTTCAGCCGCATGCGTCCGCGGGCAAGCTTGCCGCTCACCAAGTCATCGTCGCTCAAATCCTGTCGGCGTGCCGTAGAGTGTCTGCGGGCCATCATTGTCGCGCTCCTGTCCGGGCGAATGAGAATCGGCGGGGATTCTATGCAGGCGTGGCGATTGAACGCCAGAGAGATTGCGACCCACTGGGGCGCGTGGATGAAGTAAACTAGGTAAGCATTTTTCAGCTGCCGCTGGGTTTTTCCACAGCGGCATCTTCCCCAGCTCTCCGCTGGTCAGTCCACAGGTCAGAAACAGCCCACCGATAAGGATTGCGTCGCGATGACGACAGCCTCTACGATCGCCACTTGCGGCCGCTCGCTCGCTTCCACTGCTGCAGCTAGCAATTTGTGCTGGCGGTGGCCGTTCCGCTCGACCCGACCGCTGGCGAGGCGACGTGGCCTGCCGAGCTGTCTGGCGTGGATTTTCTTGGCGCTGATCGGTGCTGGGAGCCAGCCAGGAGTGCACGTAGCGGCAGCCGAAGCGGAGAATCTGCCGTCGCGTCTGCCAGGCTTGATCGCTCAGTTTGAGACGCCTACAGGGCAGACGGTCCGCCGCGTCGACCTGCTGCTGCAGCACCAATGGCAGAACCTGCGCGACCTTGACGAGCGCTTGGATGGCAGCGATCACGCGAAGATCGACTGGCAAGGAGCACTCGAGGCCAAGGCCGACGGGCGCTACCAGTTGCATGTCTTCGTCGCCGGCAAGTTTCGGCTGAGCTTGAACGGCGAGGCGATCGCCGAAGGAGTGAGCGCCGATGGTGCCTGGTTTGCCAGCCGAGAGATCGAGCTGCCGTTCGGTTACTATCCGCTCGCTTTGGAATACAGTGGGCCGGCGCGCGGCAAGCTCGGGCTGTATTGGCAAGGGCCCGGCTTTCAGCTCGAGCCCATTTCCGAGCGTTACCTTTCGCATGCCTCCAGCGAGACAGCCAGCGATGACTTCGAGCGCGGCCGCCTGCTCGCCCGCGCATTGCGATGTGCGGCCTGCCATGCTGCCGACAGTTTGCCAAAGCCGATTGCCGCACCGGCGCTGACGCGGCTGGATGGCAACCTCGACCGGCAATGGCTGCAGGCATGGTTGACCGATGACAAAAAGAAAGATGTTGAGGAAGGTGAAGACGAATTGGCCGACGATCGCATCGATCGCCGCATGCCGCACTTCGCGCTCAGCCAGACGGACGCGGCTGATATCGTCGCCGCACTTTGGGACAAATCGCTGAAAGCTGAAGCGAAAGACAAATCGAAGGGTGACACAAACAAAGGGCGCGCGCCGGCCAAGTCGAGCAGCAGCGCATCGAACAAGAGCAAGGACAAGAAGTCCGCTCGTTCGCGTCCCGACGCGGCGGAAGGTCGAATTGCCGTGCTGACCCACGGCTGCGCCGCTTGCCACACGCTCGAAGCGCTGGACGTCGCCGCGATCGACTTGGACGATGACGCGACTTACCTCCCTCACAATCGATTGGCCCAGTTGACGCGGGCTCTGTTCGACGGCGGCGACCTCAGCGCTGTAGCCGACAAGCGTCCGGCTGGCTTTTTCGAATCTTGGCTCAAAGATCCTCAGCAGATCAACAGCCAACATCGAATGCCGGTCCCCGACCTGACCGATCTCCAGCGCCGTGACATCGCGCTGTATCTGGCGACGTTGAAAGGGCGCTCGCAAGATGTGGGCGCTTCGGCGTCTAAGAGTGCTGGCAAGGGAGATGCGCAGCGCGGCCGAAGGCTGCTGGCCGAGCATCGCTGCGGAGCGTGTCACGAGTTGCCCGCAGCGCTGGCCGCAGAGCCAGCCGCTGCGGCGGCACGCTTGACCGCGAATAGCCATTGGGATTCAGGATGCTTGGGCAAGCCGAATGCGAGCAAGCGTTTGCCTGGATTTGGATTGACGCCCGGACAGCGCCGGGCGTTGAAAGTGTATTGGGAGAGTGTGGCCAGTCGCGATTCCCAAGACGGTCGGCCGGAAGTCGCTGCGAGCCTGCTGTTGGCCGAGCGGAATTGCACGGCCTGTCATGCGCGTGGCGCGCAGCAGGGGTTGGGGCCGCGCGCGACGCAGATCGCCGAGCTCGAGACGGATTTGGCCGCTCGGTTGCCTGCCTTACTGCCGCCGTCGCTGACCGGAGTCGGTGACAAACTACACGAGCAAGCCTTGCAAGCGGCTGTCGAGCGACGCGAAGAGCCGCGGCGACCGTGGCTGGAGATTCGTATGCCCAAGTACAGGTTGTCGACCGAAGAGCGCTCGCGGTTGACCGGGCACCTGATCGCTCGCGACCGCATACCGGACCGGCCGGCGCACAGTGCACCGCTGCCCGACGACGTCGTAACCCGCGCCGCTGCCGGACGTCTGCTGACCTCGGAGGGTTTCGGATGCCAAAGTTGCCATCAGATCGGCAACCAACAACCTCCCACGGTGGCGCTCAACGCCCGCGGCACCGATTTGACCATGTTGGGCGACCGCATCCGCCACTCGTGGTTCGACCGTTGGGTTCGCAACCCGGTGCGCATCGTTCCACGCATGGAAATGCCCGCGATTCAATTGCCCGTGCATGGCGTGCTGGGCGATGATCTGGGGCGGCAAATCGATGCCGTGTGGGAGATGCTAAATACCAAAGGGTTTCAGCCTCCGGCTCCCGCGCCGGTCCGCGTGGTGCGCGGACACAATCTCAAAGGCAAGGCCGAAGCGGCTCATGTGTTGACCGACGTCTTGGAAACGTCGTCGCAAAACTATTTGCGGCCGTTGATCATCGGTTTGGACAACCGCCACAATCTGCTGTTCGATCTCGAGAAGGCCGAGCTGGCGCAGTGGTGGATCGGCGATACGGCCCGCGAGTTGACACGCGGCAAGTCGTGGTACTGGGAAATCGGCGGCCAGCCGATTGCACAGAAGTTCGAAACGCTTGCCCGCCTGCGGTTGCGCGACGGCCAGGACCGGCTGTGGCGACCGACAGCCGATGAGCAATTTGCTACCGAGCTCGACGCGCTGCAGCACACGGCTGCCGGCGTGAAATGGCAAGGGCGCGTTACCTTCGGCCTGGAATCGCAGCGTCACGTCGTGCCGCTGGAGATAAGTTTAGAGCCGCTGAACCGGCCGGGAGAACTGGTGGACGGGGCGAGCGGAATGGCGCTCAAGCTGACTGCCAGCGTGCCAGACGACTTTGCCCTCGTACTGGAGCTCGACCCGCTGGCCGGCGAACTGTCACCAAGCCAGAACCGGTCAGCCTGGAACACACAACTGGATGAACGCTCGAAGATGATTCTGGCGTCCCTCGAAGGCGACGCGCGCGCCAGCACCGGTAGCAGCTGGACACTCCGGCCGGCCGGACGAGGCCAGCCGGTGCGGTTGAGCATGGAACTGGTGACTCAGTGGACCGTGGACTGGTTCGGCGATGCGGCCACGACTGCAACCAATTCAGACAGTGCCACCACCAGCAACGCCGCCAGCAGTGCCACGGGCAACACTCCCACAGGCAGCGCGGCCGCGCAGAGCGGGCCGGATCGCGCGCCGATCAAAATCGAGGTGGTGCCGGGTTTTGAAGGTGTGCAGCTGCCGCTGCCGCGCGACGAAATGCCGACGGCTCTGGCCTGGCATCACGGCGACTTGATCATCGGCTCGTTGAAGGGACGCGTTTGCCGCGCGAGCGACGCCGACGGCGACGGGCTCGAAGAAACCTGGCAACCGCTGAGCGACGATTTTCCTTCTCCCTATGGCTTGGCCTCGCACGGCGACGACATCGACGTGTTGGTGAAGTTTGGACTCGTCCGACTTTCGAAACCGACAGTGCCGGACGTGCCATGGAGTGCGCGAGTCGTCGCCGATGGCTGGGGATACACAGCCGACTATCACGACTGGGCAGTCGGCTTGCCACAGGACGAGTCTGGAAACTATTTCGTCGCGCTACCGTGCCAGCAAGACGATCGCACGCCCAGTGCGGCTCGGCTCCGCGGCACGATTCAAAAGCTGATTCCGCAGAGTCCGACCAGCCAGAATCCGCGAGCTTATCGACTGGAGACCTTTGCAGCGGGCCAGCGGTTCCCAATGGGACTGGCGCTCAGCAACCAGGGGGAACTCTTTTCGACGGACAACCAAGGCAACTACAACCCGTTCAACGAACTGAACCATTTGATGCCGGGCCGGCGTTACGGTTTTATTAACAAACTCGAAGTGAAACCGGGCTTCAATCCACCGCTCGAATCACCGGCCGTGAATCTGCCGCATCCTTGGACGCGAAGTGTCAACGGAATCTGTTTTCTCAAGTCACCGCCTGGCGCAGGCAGCTCGCCGATTTTCGGCCCGTATGAGGGGCATTTGATCGGCTGCGAATACAACGGTCTGTCGCTGATTCGAATGAGCTTTGACGTGGTCGACGGCGTCTATCAGGGTGCTGCGTACCTGTTTTCGCGACCGCCGGAAAATGGTGAAGCTACCTTTGAAGGGCCAGTGGTCTGCGAGGTCTCGCCGCGCGGCGATCTGGTCGTCGGCAACATACAT
>JBQCJB010000354.1:0-2039 GCA_051953155.1 Aureliella sp.
TAACTGGCGCGAGCGTTCCGAACAATCGACGCTGCCGTTTCAAGAGTCGCTGCGCGCAATCGGTTACGTCGACGCCCTGTGCATTCCGAAGCAAATCGTCTTTCGCCACATATTGCCGTATGTGTCGAGTCGGTCGCTGCCGGCGCGGATTCTCGCGCCGCGTTATCGCTTCGGTCAACCGGTACTCGATGCGCCGCTGGAAAGATCGGAAGCGAATCTCGACACTGGCCTGCTCGAATTTCTGGTCGACCATCGCTTGATCAACGGTCGCCATGCGATGGTGATCGATACGCTCCGCTGCACGCGATGCGATGATTGTGTCAAAGCGTGCGCGGCCACGCATGACGATACGCCGTTGTTCGAACGCCGCGGCGCGCAGTACGGACCTTGGTTATTCGCCGAAGCCTGCATGCACTGCGAGGACCCGGTGTGCATGATCGGTTGTCCCACAGGCGCGATCCATCGCGAATCGGTCAGCGGGCTGGTGCAGATTCACACCGACACCTGCATCGGTTGCAAAACGTGCGCGGAGAGTTGTCCCTACCAGAACATTCGCATGCTCCAGTCTAGCGATGCGCAAGGACGAAAGCAGGTCGACCAGCAGGGCTTGCCGATCCTGCAAGCCTCCAAATGCGACCTTTGCCACAGCCGCGGCGGCGCACCGGCATGCCAGTCTGCCTGCCCGCACGACGCACTGGTGCGCATCGACATGAGCGACTTGAAGGGAATCAGTCGATGGTTGCAATCGAAGGCCGATTAGCCTTTCTCCGTTGGCGGAGGGCAATGGCGCTGAGTAGTACGCTGCTGGCGATCGTCGTCACTTGGCTCGCGCTGGAAGGTTTGCAGCGGTCGCTGGGCGACATTGCCATGGCCAGCGGCTGGACATTGCTGGCAGCGACGCTCGGTCTGTACGGGCTGAGCGTCCGCAAGCGAATCTTGGCGCGCCGCTGGGGCAGTGTTGCATCGTGGTTGCAACTGCACGCCTATCTCGGCGGCTTTGCACTGGCGGTGTTCGTATGGCACGTCGGTTGGCCGGTGCGCGGGCAGTTCGAGCTGTGGCTGGCTGCGATGTTTTTGTTCATCTCGCTTTCGGGTATCGTGCTGCTGGTGCTCAGCCGCCGTGTGCCCAGGCAACTGGCCGCCGTGAAAGTCGACTACCGTCTCGAGGACATTCCGCAGGTACAAGCCGATCTGGCCGAGGCAGCCCATCGGGCGGCGATCGAATCATCGGGCACCGGCATCGGCGCCACGCTCGCCGAATACTACCAGCGACGCTTGCTCCGATTCTTTCATGCGCGCCGCAGTTGGGCCTACCGCTGCCTGCCGACCGGAGGCAAACGCCGCCAGCTGCTTCGCGAGCTGGAAGAACTCGACCGCTACTTGGATGAGCGCGGCCAGCAGTTTCGACGCCGGCTGTCAGCACTGGTGACGACGAAAGATGACACCGATTTCCATCGCGCCCTTCAGTTGCGATTGCGATTTTTCGTTGCCTGCCATGTGGCCCTCACCTGGTCGGTGCTGCTGATGATTGCCGTGCATGTGGTCCTGGTGTTGCGATTCCAGGGAAGCGGCTTATGAGCGGCCCAAACGAAATTGACAATAAGAATTCTCAACCGCGCCGTCCGGTCACCGCCGGCCGAGCCGCACCACAGCGGGCATGGGTTTGTGGCCACGCCGAACTGGGCCAATGTTGCGAAGCCGGGCCAACCCGCACCGGATGCTGCTCGCGAACAAGCGCCCCCTGCATCCCGCGCCGCAGCCACTGGTCCACCCGCAGCGGGCTGCGTACCAACCTGGCCATTCTCACCGGCGGCGTCCTGCTCTTGGCGCTGGTACTGCCGTCGCGCGAAAAGCACTTCGTGCCCGGCGAACTCTCTAGTAAGCATGCTCAGATTCTCGAGAACACGCTCGTTTCACAGCGTTGCGGACTATGCCATCCCGCCAGCCATACTGGCGGCCAAGTCGCGGCGGGTTGGCCCAACCCCAAGCCACAACGGGCGCGGCCACACCGCGCCGACCAGCCCGAATCGTTTTGCATG
>JBQCJB010000355.1:0-4088 GCA_051953155.1 Aureliella sp.
AATTGCATTTGCCAGCCAGCATCGCGGCGGCGTGCAGTTCGTGTACGCCGACGGTCATGTCGCCTTGCTGCCCAACAGCATCGACCGTCAGGTTTACAGCGCTCTGGGAACGCGGGCCGGCAACGAAGTCATTCCGTCCGATTCGCCGTGAAACAGCGGCGGGCGATGGCGAAAATTCGGCCGCGCCGCTCGGCCCTGCGCGCGACCCGCGGCGGCGAATAGAATGGCAGTTTTTGACCTCCTTCGTTCCGGCCTAGCACGACCGAATTACCAGCATGAATTTGTCCGCCACCGACGCTTGGATCTATGTGGGTAACTGTCCGATTTGCCAATGCGGCCTGCGGCGCGTGCGCGTCTGCAGTGGGTCGCCCGAGCGCCCCCAATTGCACGGCTATGTCCTGTGCGACGATTGCGAGACGCTCTGGCGCGAGCCAAGCCTCGGCAGTGCCCAAGCGTTGCCGGAAAACGAACTGCCCGCTTGCCCGGTTTGCCGGCTGCCTCTTTACGGTCCGCAGGCGCGCTGGGCCACCGAGCAGGACCTGGTCGAACTGGGCTGGCGCGATCAGTGCATCGTCGAACCGATGCGGGCGGTCGGCGACGAAGAGGATCTGCTGGATCCGGAAGATTTCGCGACCGATCTCGATTCGCCCGAGCCTCCCGAAACGCATGACTCGGATCTCATCGGCCACAATTTGACGCCCGCCGAACAATTGGCCGACATCACACCCCAGCTGGACGAACCCGACGAAGAGGCCGAGCCGCGCCCCGGTTGCTAGCCGTTCATTCCTCGACCGCTTTGTGCCGCGCGCTGGCGATCAGGCGCGCGATCAGCGGCAGCAGCTGCTTTTTGCGGCTGACGACGTTGTCCAGTTGGTAGATATGCCGGTCGACCCGCGGGTAGTTGATCTCTTCCCAGTAGTCCGGCTCGTGCGACATCAGCAGCAGGCTGCCGTTGGAAACGATGTCGGTGACCAGCAGAGCTGAAAACTCCAGGCCGCGGCGGTGAGCCATCTCGGCCAGCGCGGCCAGCAGTTCGTCCCTGCGCTGCCAGAACAATTCGAAACCGATCTCCTCGATTTGCGAGATCGAAAACCGCACGTCGTGTTCGGTGAACTCTTTGCAGTCCTCGCGGATGACATCTTTCGACGTGCAGCTCCGCAAGGCCGAACCGATCGCAAAGAACTCGCGGGCGTATTCGTCCAGGTCGACTTTGCAAAACCCGCGCAGCCAGTCGAGACACTCGCGATCGATGTTGGTCGAGGTTGGAGAGCGCAAGATCAGCGTATCGGAGATGATGCCTGAGGCCATGCACAGCGCGATCCCCGGCGAGGGTGACAAACCGGCTGCGCGAAACTGCCGCGCCACCAGTGTGCAGGTCGAGCCGACCGGTTCGTTGATAAAACGAATCGGTTCGGACGACTTCAGCGAGCCGCCGAGCCGATGGTGGTCGAGCACTTCGACAATGTCGGCCTCGTCGGCTCCGACGACGGCTTGGGCCAGTTCGTTGTGATCGACCAGGACCAGCTTCGGCCGCGGCGGATTGACCAGATCGGTTTTGGAAAGCACGCCAAAAAGTTGGCCGTCGTCATCGAGAACTGGAAAAAGTTTTTGGCGGCTGCGATCGACCGCGCGGCGCACGTCGGCCACCGGATCCTTGCTGTGCAGCGTTAACACGTCGCGTTCGATGGCGGCTTCGATCTGCCGAGCCGTCTTGATGCGCATGGTTGTGGTGGCGGTGTCGAAGGGGCTGTTGATCACCGTCACGTTGTTGGCTTTGGCCAGTTGCAACAGACCGGGTGAGAGCCGGTATCCGCCGGTGACGACCATGACGCGAACGCCATGCTCCAAAGCGGGCAGTTGGATCGTCGGGCGGTCGCCGCTGACGACGATCAGCTTCGAGGCCGGAAACTTGTGCAACCTCTGCGTGAACCCTTCGGCGCTCATCGCGCCGACCATGACCATCATCTCCGAAGGCGTATCGGCGTCGAGCGCGTGTTGGAATTCGCCGTTGATGACTTGCCGGATTTTATTGACCGAGGTGGTCACCTGCCGGAAGCGGACCGGGTCGGCATCCCCTTCGAAGACCAACTGCAACAGATTCAGCAGCGTCAGGACGCCGGTCAACTTGCCATCGTCGTCGACCACGGGCACGGCTCCGATGCCGTGCTCGTTCATGCGCTGGTAGACTTCGAAGAAGACTTCTGAACTGCGAGCGATGATCGGATTGCGTCGGCACACGTCGCCGACTTCCGGCCGGACGTCCATGACGATTCGCGGCTGGCTCAGGCCTGCCCGTTCGAGGGCAAACTCGGTGCGCTTGTTAGGAGCTCCGCAGCAGCAGGCGATCGCGTCGGGCCGAGTGGTTCGCTGCAGCAGATCGGCGTAGGCCAAGGCAGCACAAATGGCATCGGTATCGGGATTGCGATGCCCAAAAACAAGCACAGTCATTCTTGATCGCTGTCACTCACAGGGAATTCATCGACGAGCAAACGCGGCGCGCTTCTGGAGGGAAACCGGAATCGATGGCGCCGGCGAAATTAAAAAAGCGATCGCGCTGTCGAATCGTAGCAGCAAGTGATACCAGCGTAAAGAACGCGCACGACGGCGCCGCCGGCTAATCACGGCATCGGAAACGGTTTGGGTTCGAAGCTTGTTTTCTCGAGCTGTTGAGCAATCTTGCCGGTTTCCCGCTTTGAAAAGCCCTCGATGACCCACACCTGGTCGCCGTGCGCGGCAATATGGTCCGCTCCTTTGCCATGAGGGGCAGGCACTGCTTGTCGATATTCGGCATACGCCTTGGCGAATTGCTCGGCGTCCTGTTGGCTGTCCCAGACGCTGACAAAAACGATCGCCAGTTCGCCGCCGGTGCGCCGAAAAACCTCATACCGATCACCGTCCCAGCCAGCCGCCGCCTCGCTGCCCGATTTGACTTGCTTGAGCATCACCCGCGTCTGGAATTCGCCCAAGCAATTCCCGCCCACGTGCTCCCAGCGTTTACCGACCGCGCCATCCAGCGGCGGTAGCATCACGGCCTGAGGCTCGTCGCGCTCGGCGCGGTTGTACTTTTCGGGATGCAAGATCTGCTCGGTGCTGGCTGGTGGATCGGCATACGCAGCGTGCACTCCCTCCCAGCCACCCTTGCCAGCGATACTCAGGCAAAAGACCAAACCTTGAAAGTACGGGAAAATCAGCGAATCGCGAAAGATGGCCGGAGCCTTCCGCATCGTCGGCCCGCCGGCGACAGGTAGCAACCAGGTCATCAGCGAGAGCGTGCTGCGAATGATTTCTGGATCGGTCTGTGTAATGTCGCTGCCTTCGTCCATTTCAGCGTACATGACCAGGGTCGCATCGCCCTCGACCAGGGCGGCCAGGGCCAGCGACTGGTCGTCATCCTTTTCGACGCGCTTCTGCAAAGCCTGCAGGTCGTACAACTGGTCCTGCAGGGCGTGCGTCATTTCGTGGGCCAACGTCGTCTTTTGTTCGGCCTTGTCGAAGCTGGCCTTCGCGCCCAGCAGACGCTCGAAGAACCCGGGCTCCTTGGCGGCGCCGTTTTCGCGAATCAGCACCATGCGTTTCTTCTTCGGATCGTAAAATCCCGCGACCTCTTCGGTCAGTAGTCGCGTGAGCAACTCGGCAGATTTGACCTCCGGCGGCACGAGGCCGAACATTTTGAACGTGGCGTCCATCAGCGCGAGCTCTTCGGGCGTGAACTCATCCTCGACCATCTTCAGCATTTCTTGCCCCAGTTCCTGACGCGTGAGCAGGCTGGGCAACACTCGGACCGAGAATCGCTGGCCGCGAATGCCGGAAACGATCGTATGGTAGGCTTCGGTGTAACGCTCCAGCGCGCCGTTGTAGTCCGACTGATCGGCCAGGCGATCGCCGTCGACGAGCAACTTTTCAGCCTCCGCTTCGCTCGGCTGCGGAGCCTTGTCCGGCCCGTCGGCCGCAACATGCATCGATGGGATCAACAAGGCGGCAGCTACCACCAGGCAGTTCGTCAGTCGCATAAGAATCGATTCCATTGCGGGGAAGCCAGATTGAAACGCATGCACCGCCAGTTCGTTTTCACGCCCTCTCGAACGTAT
>JBQCJB010000356.1:0-3897 GCA_051953155.1 Aureliella sp.
AGTTCCTCCTCGCTCATACCGTTGGGCGGCACATACTTGGAAACGGTCACCAGATGATGCCCAGCCACGGCGCCATTGAGGGCTTCGGTCGGCCCCAGCTGAGTCTTGATGACATACTTGCCGCTGGCGTCCGTCTCTCCCAGCCCGAGAATGGTCGACGGTTGACCTTCCTTGCCTGGCGATGAGAAAACGACCGTGGCTCGTTCGAGCGGTTTGGATTTGTAAGTGATCGTCCCGCTGGTCGGATAGGTCTTGATTGCGTTGGGGTCGCCGCAACCGATCAAGCAGCTGAGAAAACTACTGAGGAAGCCGCTGAGGGCGGCAGTGCACAGCCACCCGGGATTTGATTTTCGCATAACCTCACGATGCAACATGATTCCGATGACCTTCTGGCTAGGATGACAGACGGAACAGGCGTTGGCAGTCACGTTTTTCGACCTCGGGCCACGTCAGTCGTTCAGGGCTGCGACTTCGCCGCCGTTGCGAGTCCCCAGCGCGCCCCACACTCCATAGGGACTCGGGCCACTGGTGACCTCCGGGAGTGACGGGTTGCCAGCGTCGATCGTCTGGCTGATGAAACGCACCGAGCCATCGGAGAAGCCTGCATTGATGCCGCCGGTGTGATAGCTGCTGGCGGCTGAGATTCCCCAGTTGTCACCCCAGTTGTCGTTTTCGCAGCTGGGACTGTTCGGCGGCAACACGGTTTGAAAGCCAATAAAAGGCGCAAGCCCTGTGTGCCACAGCGCTCCCAAGGGGCGCGCGTTCTGGACCGTCGTCGTCGGCAAGTAGAAACCACCAGCGGCTTTGGTAAAACACACCGACGGATTCAGGTTCAGCCCCGGCACATTGTTCGCCGCCAAACCCTTGGTATTGATCGCGTCGACGGCATTGGCTTTTTCGCCGACGATCAGCGTATTGCTCGTGCCGTCGGTGATCTCCGCGATCTTGACAAAGCGGTTGTAGCCGAACATTCCCCGGAACGTAGTGCTATTGTTGTGCACGTTGAGGATCGTATCTCCGAGGTTCATCGGATAGTTCTGCCGGCCGGCATAGGCGGCATTGTTGCCATAGGGAATCCCGTCGGGAGCTGAAGGGCAACGGAAGGAAACAACGTTCGCCTGCCAAGGTGGATAGTACGCGAAGTCGCGCGGCGGACCGTAGGGGAGCGACGCAGGATTGGCGCCGATGGCTGCCATGGGGGCCGCAATTATGTTGAACAGAGCGGTCTGCTCGATGAAAGGCAAGAGCCCGACGTAACCGTTGATCGTTTGTTCATTGCCGCGCGGGTTCGTGTTGCGCGTGCCCGGAGCGTTGCTTGGTCCGCGCATCCATGGAAATGCGCCGTGGTAGGTTGTTTGGTAGTTGTGCAGGCCGAGACTGATCTGCTTGATCTGATTGGAACACTGCATGCGCCGCGCGGCCTCGCGGGCGGCCTGCACGGCCGGCAGCAACAGGCCGACCAAAACCCCGATGATCGCAATGACGACCAGCAGCTCGACCAGTGTGAATCCCGTCCTGCGCTTGCACTGAAACATCTTCAGTCTCCCGATACACGAATGAACGGCAAAATAAAATTCGTCCGCGAGGGAAGGCGCGTCGGGGGCGCAAAGGACACTTCAGCGCGCAACACGGGCGGAGGCATCTAAAGATGAACACTCCCGCCGTAATCGGCTTCTAACGAAAATCCGTCGACCTTTCGGCAATTTTCTACGCGGTTGGTAAGATGGGGCCTGCGAACGATCCTTCGGCTCCCCCGCTGGCATGTGGCAGCAAGTGCGCGGAGCTCTACCGACGTGCGCTGTTACCACTGGAGACCCAACCATGAAAACGCTCCTGGCCATTGCGGCATTTTGGCTTGCTCCACTCTCTTGCCTCGTCGCAGCCGAGGATGCGCCTGCCGAGCGGCCGAATATCGTGCTCATTTTCGTCGACAATTTCGGCAACGGCGATTTGGGCTGCTTCGGTTCAAAACTGCATCGCACTCCGCACGTCGATCGACTGGCTAGCGAAGGGCTGCGTTTGACGAGTTTCTATGTAGCCAGCGGCGTATGCACCCCCAGCCGCGCAGCCCTGATGACCGGTTGCTATCCGCGACGCGTCGGCATGCATGTCAGCGACACCGGCGGTCTGGTTTTACAACCGGTGTCTCGACAAGGTTTGCATGCCGACGAAGAAACGCTCGCCGAAGTGCTGAAGCCCGCCGGCTATGCTACGGGAATCTTCGGCAAGTGGCACTTGGGGGACCAGCCAGCCTTCCTGCCGACGCGCCAAGGCTTTGACGAATTCTTCGGCATCCCGTACAGCGACGACATGACGAAGGAAAAATCTCCGGAGCGCTGGCCCGAACTCCCGCTGATGCGAGGCGAGCGCGTTATCGCAGCTCCCGCCGATCGCAGCACTCTGGTCCGGCGCACAACCGAAGAGGTCGTAGCCTTCATCGAGCGCTGCCACGATCGGCCTTTCTTTGCGTATGTGCCACACACTATGCCCGGTTCGACACCGCATCCCTTTTCCAGCTCGGCGTTTCGTGGCCAGTCGCTCAACGGTGACTATGGCGACGCTGTCGAGGAGCTCGACTGGAGCACGGGGCAGATCATGGCCACGCTCGACCGCCTTGGGCTGACCGACCGCACGCTGGTCATCTGGACCAGCGATAACGGCGCGGTCAAGCGCAATCCTCCGCAAGGTAGCAATGCGCCGTACCGCGGCTTCGGATACGACTGTTCGGAAGGCGCCATGCGCATGCCGTGCGTCATGCGTTGGCCGGGGAAGATACCGGCAGGCCGGGTGCAAGACGCGGTGTGCTCGACGATTGATCTGCTGCCCACGCTCGCGCGTCTGGCCAGCGCGGATCTGCCGGCCAGAGCAATCGACGGTCACGATATTCGGCCGATCCTGACCGGTCAGGTCACCGGCGACAGTTCCCCGTGGGACGACGAAGGTTTTTGTTTCTATCGCCGCGACGAACTGCAAGCAGTCCGCGCCGGCCAGTGGAAACTGTATCTGCCCAGTACTCGCCAGCCAGCCCGATCGTCGCCCGCGAAAGCTTCCCCGGCTGCGACCGCTGCCGATGCCGCCAGCGCGCGCAGGGTCGAGCTGTACGATGTTCGCAACGATGTGCAGGAATCGCAAGAAGTTTCGCAGCAGCATCCCGAGGTAGTCGAGCGCCTCCGCCGGCTGGCCCAGCGCACAGCCGCTGAGATCGGCGACGGAGAACGCGCTGGCAAAGGCGAGCGCCCGGCCGGCTTGATCGAAAACCCGAAGCCCTTGCTCTTGACCGCTCAGCGCACCAAGCGGCCCAATGTGGTCTTCATTCTCACCGACAACCAAGGCGCCTGGACGCTGGGCTGTTACGGCAACCAAGATATCCGCACGCCCAACATCGATCGCTTGGCTAAAGGAGGGCTAAGGTTCACCCGCGCCCTGAGCAGCAATCCGGTTTGTTCGCCAACGCGAGCCACCTTCCTGACCGGACTGATTCCTTCCCAGCATGGCGTTCACTCGTACTTGCCGGCGCCGGTAATGATGGGGCCGAAGGCTTATAACACGCTCGACGAATTCCGATCGCTGGGCGAAGTCCTGCGTGACAACGGCTACGTCTGCGGACTGAGCGGCAAATGGCATTTGGGCGACAATCTGCATCCCTCGGAAGGCTTTACCACCTGGACGACGAAGCCCGATGGACATACGGTTGAGTTTTACGACCAGGCGGTTATTGAAGATGGCCAGGTCCGCACCGAAGCGGGTTACACGACCGACCTGTGGACGCGCAAAGGTATCGAGTTCATCGAGCAGAACCAGGACCGACCGTTCTTTCTGTACCTGGCCTACAACGGACCGTACTCACTGGGTGGCCTGATGATGAAGCCGGCCCGGAACCGGCACGCCGAGATCTAT
>JBQCJB010000357.1:0-10309 GCA_051953155.1 Aureliella sp.
CGGCGGTTTCCAAATCGACCGTGCGATTGAAACCGAGCACGCTGCCAAAGGCGCTGACCGGGTCGCCATCGAGGGCCTTGCGCGTCGCCAGCGAGAGCTTGGCGCAAGTGGCTGCGCCGCATGGATTGTTGTGCTTGATCACCGCGGCGGCCGGCTGGGTAAAGGAGCGGGCGATCGTCAGGGCGCTGTCCAGGTCCAGCAGGTTGTTATACGACAACTCGCGACCGTGAATGTGCCGAGCGTTGATCACGCTGGCCGAACGATCGCGCGGAATGCGGTAAACGGCAGCTTTCTGATGAGGATTCTCGCCGTAACGCAAATGGCTTTTGCGCTCCAGCCGCACCGTTAGATGGGGCGGGAACTCGCCCAAGGCGGTTTCGCTGCGGAAGTAATCGGCGATCACTTGATCATAGGTCGCGGTCATCGCGAACGCTTCGGCCGCCAGGCGGCGACGCAGCGCCAGCGAGGTCGAGCCGAGTTGTTCGATGTCGGCCAGGATCGCGCTGTACTGCTCCGGACGCGTGGCGACCGTGACCCAGTGATGATTCTTGGCGGCGGCGCGGATGAGCGAAGGGCCGCCGATGTCGATCTGCTCGATCGCTTCTTCGCGCGAAACGCCCGAGCGTGAGATGGTGGCTTCGAACGGGTACAAGTTGACGACCACCAGGTCGATCGCCGGGATGTCTTCGTCCTGCATCGAACGCAGGTCGCCGACGTTGTCGCGGCGGCCGAGGATGCCACCGAAGATTTTGGGATGCAGCGTTTTGACTCGGCCGTCCATCATCTCCGGAAAGTGGGTCACTTCGGAAACTTCGATCGCGTCGACGCCGTGGCTTTCCAGATGCCGTCGCGTACCGCCAGTGCTGTAGATTTGCACACCGGCCGCAGCCAGTCCAGCCGCAAAGTCGACCAAGCCGAGTTTATCGCTGCAACTGATAAGAGCCCGGCGGATGCGTGATGGTTCGGACACGAGTATGAACAGCTTTCTGACGAGATGATTGTCCCACAAACCGGCTGGTCACGGAATGTCCCGCCGCGCGATGCCCATTGTAAGCAACAACCGGACTCAAGCGAAGCGGGGGAAGTGTGGCCTCTCTCGGGAGAGGGCAGCCGCGATGGATTTTGCTAGCGCGCGACAGCCGCGGGAATCTTTCGGACGATTCTGGAGTGATTCAGCTTTACACGGTTGCAAACATTCCTAACAATAGCGACCCATCGAACCGTGAGTGACCCACGCCCGCATCAGAGTCCGCTCGCCCTCGTCTCGCCTTTCTCACCAATTGCCACAGGTGGTCGCACTGGATGTTGCGTTTGTCTGTTAACGAGCTGTCGACGTTTCGATGGTCCTTCGAAGAGGACGTCCTGCACTACCGGGCGGCAGGCTTCGGAGCGATCGGAATTTGGCGGGCGAAGCTGACCGACTACGGCGAAGAGAAAGCTGCCGAGCTGCTGCGCGACAACAACATGGCTATCTCGTCGCTGCAGTGGATCGGTGGATTCACCGGCAGCGATGGTCGAAGTTATCGCGACAGCCTGCATGACGGATTGGATGCGATCCAGTTGGCCGCCGATCTGAAGGCCGAATGTGTGGTCGTGCTGGCCGGCGGACGCAGCGGACACACCAACAACCACGCGCATCGTTTGCTCAAAGCCGCCTTGAAGGAACTGGCCGAAGCGGCCGAAGCGGTCGGTGTCCAACTGGCGATCGAGCCCATGCATATCGGCTGCGCATTCGACTGGACGTTCATCAACACGGTGCCCCAGTGCCTGGATCTGATCGCCTCGATCGGCCGGCCAAACTTCGGGTTGGTCTTCGACTGCTACCACCTAGCTCAAGACCCAACGTCGCTCGACTGGTTGGAGTCGATCGTGCCGTTCGTGAGGCTGGTGCAGTTGGGCGATGCCAAGCATGCTCCGATGGGCGAGCAGAATCGCTGCTTGCTCGGACACGGTTTCCTGCCACTGCCTGAAATCCTGCACGCGTTCGAGCGGGGTGGCTACGACGGCTACTACGAAGTCGAACTCCTGGGCGAAGAACTCGAGCATTACAGCTACGAGCACGTGCTCAACCAGGCCAAGAAGGCCGCCGAAGAATGGCTGGAAGTTCCCAGCAGCTGAAGGTGCTCGGCTGGGCCCGAGCAGCGCTGCCTGGCCGCTGGGCCTCGCGCCAGCTGACGAGGACAGGACGGCCTGCTGGGTGTGTCCTGGCCGGTGTGACGAGGGCAGCGCGGCGTGGTTGGCGGCGAATTCCCGCCTCTCTTAAAACTTGCGCGGGACGCTACAATCTGTGGTTTCGTCCGTGGTCCGCAATCTCTTGGCTAACGCTCGAATCGATCCATGAAACCGACACCCCCACCGCCTCCGGCGGGCGATGCAAGCTCCGAAATTCCCAATCGCTTCGATTTCCAGCAGGTATGCGAAGCCATTACCACGCAGTGGGAGCAAAACGGCTGTTTCCACGCGGAGGTCAATCCCGAACGAAAACCCTTCACGATCGTCATCCCGCCGCCCAACGTGACCGGCGCGCTGCACCTGGGGCACGCGTTGAACAACACGCTGCAGGACGTCCAAATCCGCTGGCATCGCATGCGAGGTTTCGAAGCCCTGTGGATGCCGGGAACCGACCACGCTGGTATCGCGACGCAAGCGGTCGTCGAGAAGCGGCTGAAGGAACTCGAGGGCAAGACGCGGCATGATCTCGGGCGCGAGGCACTGGTCAATCGCATCTGGCAGTGGAAGGACCAGTACGAAGCCCGCATCCTGCAGCAACTCAAGCGAATGGGGGCCAGTTGCGATTGGCGTCGGACCCGTTTCACGCTCGACGAGACCTGCGCCCGCGCCGTCCGAGCGACGTTTTTCGATTTGTTCTCCAAGGGACTGATCTATCGCGGCAAGCGGCTGGTCAACTGGGACACGTTCCTGCAGACGGCGGTCAGCGACGACGAAGTGTTCCATGAAACGGTCAAAGGGCACTTCTACTACTTCCGCTATCCAATCGTTGACGCGCCTGCGGGCGGTCCGCAGTTTGTCTCGATCGCCACGACTCGTCCGGAAACGATGCTCGGCGACACGGCTGTAGCCGTGCATCCGGACCCGCAGCGGGCTCTCGACGAGGCGGAGAAAAGTTTGCGCCTGCGTTTGAGCGCTGCTCCGGCCAAGGAACGCGAACCGCTGGAGAAGCAACTGCAAGATCTCGCCGAGCGGCGGCAAACGATGCTGGCCGAGCTGGTCCAGCTCCGCGATCTGGCGCTCGCCGGCGCGCGGGTTCGCGTGCCGTTGATCGATCGGATCGTGCCACTGGTGGCCGACGTCTGGGCCAAGCCCGAGATGGGAACCGGCTGCGTTAAAATCACGCCGGCTCACGATCCCAACGATTACGATGTCGCCCAGCGCACCGGGCTGGAACTGATCAATATCCTCAACCCCGACGGATCGCTGAACGCCGAGGCGGGCAAGTACGAGGGGCTATCGATCCAGCAAGCTCGCCAGCGGATCGTCGCCGACATGGAAGACCTTGGCTTGGTCGAGCGCATCGAAGCTCGTGAAATTGACCTGGCCCATAGCGATCGCAGCAAGACGCCGATCGAGCCTTATCTGGCTGACCAATGGTTCGTGCGCATGGACCGTTTGGCACAAAGCGCCATGGACGCGGTCACCGATGGACGCGTGGAGATTATTCCTTCGCGGTACGCCAAGGGTTATCTCGACTGGTTGAGCGAAAAACGCGACTGGCCGGTCGGCAGGCAGCTCTGGTGGGGCCATCAGATTCCGATTTGGACCCGGCAGTTTGCCAGCGCTGCCGAGCGTCAAGAGAGCGCGCGTTCCTGGCAGGCGACCCCGGAAGCCAAGGCCGGCCTGTTGGCCGTTGCCCAGGAAGAGCCCGACCTGCTGCATGTCTGCGTTCGCGCCGAGAGTGAGAACCTGGAAGGACAACTGATTTCCGACGGTTTCACGCGTCAGGAGGATGTGCTCGACACGTGGTTCAGTTCCGCGCTTTGGCCGCACTCAACCTTGGGTTGGCCAGAGAAAACGCCCGAGCTGGACTACTTCTATCCGACCAGCGTCTTGATCACCAGCCGCGACATCATCACGTTGTGGGTCGCGCGGATGGTTTTGATGGGCTTGAACAATGTCGGCCAGGTTCCGTTCAAGCAAGTCTTCATCCATCCCAAGATCTTGGACGGTTTCGGCGAGACGATGTCCAAGAGCAAAGGAAACGGGGTCGATCCGATTGACGTGATCGACAAGTTCGGTCCCGATGCGCTGCGTTTCGGCTTGGCTTGGCTGACGACCGATACGCAGGACGTGCGCATGCCGGTGCAGTACGAGTGCCCGCATTGCCAGGCGCTAATCAACCAGAGCAAACAGAATCGGCAGTTGCCAACCATCGAGTGCCCCAAGTGCGGCCAGCGCTTCTCGACGCAGTGGGCTGAGTCGGCTGCCGACAAAGCGCTGCCTAAGGGAGCCGTCGTTAGCGAACGCTTTGAAGTTGCCCGCAACTTCGTTAACAAACTCTGGAACGCCGCCCGCTTCGTAATGATCAATCTCGAGGACTACCGCGGAGCTGCGGGAATCGCACTCGATCGACGCAGTTTGCCGCTGGAGGACCGTTGGATTCTCAGCCGGCTGGCAACGACGACGGAAGTGGTGACCCAGTCGCTCGAGCAGTTCCGCTTTGCCGAAGCGGCTCGCCAGCTGTACGACTTCGCCTGGGACGAGTTCTGCAGCTACTACGTCGAAATGGCGAAGCCACGCCTGGCGAACTCCGCGACGCGCGAGGCTACGCAGCAGGTATTGGCTCACGTGCTCGACCATCTGCTGCGCTTGCTGCACCCGATCGTGCCTTTCATCACGGAAGCGATTTGGCAGGAACTGGCGCGGTTCGGCAATCGCCGATCGCTGGACGAATCGGTCGAAGCGGTTCCCTACATCATCCGCGCTCCGTGGCCCAAGCCGAATGCAGCCGATCGCGACGAAGCGATTGAAAAACAGTTTGCCAAATTCGTGGCCGTGCTCGGCGCTCTCCGCGAGATCCGCTCGCGACAGAACTTGCCGCCCAAAGCGGAGCTCGCCTTCCAGCTGCAATGCGATGCCGAAACCGTTCGCTTGCTCAGGCCAATGG
The DNA here is from genome assembly GCA_051953155.1 of Aureliella sp. Taxonomy (GTDB): domain Bacteria; phylum Planctomycetota; class Planctomycetia; order Pirellulales; family Pirellulaceae; genus Aureliella. Next base: position 5,123 of record JBQCJB010000357.1, read on the forward strand.
AAGAGTTTTTCAAAGCCCTAGCCGGGGCGAGCATCAGCACCTGGGATCCGCAGGCGGCCCGGCCTGATATGGCCGCACAGCTCAACGCCGACGGCATGGAAGTGATCGTCGACCTGGGCAAACTGATCGACGTCGACGCCGAAATCACGCGGAACGAAAAGCTGCTCGAGAATCTGGTCAAGCAAATCACCGGCAAGCAGTCCAAGCTCAGCAACGCCAGTTTCGTCGAGCGAGCTCCCGCCGAGGTCGTTGAAAAAGAACGCGCCTCGCTCGCCGATCTGGAGCAGCAGCGCGACTCGGTCGCCACCGCCCTGGGCAAACTCAAGCAGGCAAAAAAACAAAAATGATTCTTGATGAATTGAAGTGGCGTGGACTGATCCACCAGAGCACCGACCCGCAGGAACTCGCCGAACTCTTCCGTAACCCGCAGGCGGTCTACGCGGGCTTCGACCCGACGGCGACCAGCTTGCACGTCGGTAGCTTGTTGCCGCTGATGATGCTCCGCCGTTTCCAGCGGTTCGGCCATCGACCGATCGCACTAGTCGGTGGTGCGACTGGGATGATTGGCGATCCGAGCGGCAAGAGCGAAGAGCGCAATCTGCAAACGAAAGAAGCGCTCGAGGAGAATGTCCGCGGTCTGGCTTCGCAGATGGAGCGGTTTCTCGATTTCTCCGGGCCCTCGGCCGCCAGGCTGGTCAACAATCTCGAATGGATCGGCCAGTTCAGTTTTCTGGAATTCTTGCGCGACGTGGGCAAGAATTTCCCCGTCGGCGTCATGCTCGCCAAGGATTCGGTTCGCAATCGCATCGAGCGCGAAGACAGCGGCATCAGCTATACGGAGTTCAGCTACATGCTGCTCCAGGCCTACGATTTCGTGCACCTTTCGCGGACTTACGATTGCCGCGTGCAAATCGGCGGCAGCGACCAGTGGGGCAACATCACGGCCGGGATCGATCTAGCCCGGCGCATGGACGGCCGCACTCTGCATGGCTTGACGTGCCCGCTGTTGCTGACCAGTGATGGACGCAAAATGGGCAAAACGGAGAAAGGGGCGCTGTGGTTGGATGCTGCCCGCACTTCTCCGTATTCGTTCTACCAGTACTGGATCAACGTGGCCGACAGCGACGTGCTGATGTGCTTGAACTTCTTGACGGAGCTGTCGCGCGACGAGATCCAAAGCTTGTCCGAGTCGCTGGCCAGCGAGCCTCATAAACGACTTGCCCAGCAGCGCTTGGCGGGCTGGTTGACCGAATTCATTCACGGAGCGGAAGGTCTGGCCAGCGCCCAACGGGCCACGGCGATGCTCTTCGGTGGCAAAGAGATTTGCGACTTCGATGATCGTCAGCTGACCGAGATTTTTGCGGACGTTCCGAGCTTCGAATTTCCGCGCCAACAACTCGACGACGGCATTCTGCTGGTGGATGCGTTGGTCCAGACGAAGCTGGCATCGAGTAAGAGCGAAGCGCGGCGGACGATCGAACAGAACGGCGCGTATATCAATAATCGTCCGGCGAGCGGCATCGACCGCCGCATCGGCGGCACTGATCTTGCCAGCGAATCGGTGGTCGTGCTGCGGGCCGGAAAAAAGAAATACGCTTTATTGCGGTTGATCTAGGAGAACTCAGTGCGCATCCTGCTAACCAACGACGACGGTATCTATGCACCCGGCCTGGCGGCCATGGAACGCGAGCTCCGTAAGATGGGCGAGGTGCACGTTGCTTCACCAGCGACCGAACAGAGCGGCGTCGGTCACTCGATCACCTACCTTACTCCGCTACTGTGCAAACAGATTTTCGAGGGCGAGCGTCTGCGGGGCTATGCCGTCGAGGGGAGCCCAGCCGACTGCGTGAAACTGGCCATCAGTCAGTTGGTTCCGGCGCCGGTCGACGTGGTCGTCAGTGGGATCAACGGCGGGCTGAACGTGGGCATCAACGTCTTGTATTCAGGCACGGTGGCGGCGGCGATCGAAGGGGCCTTCTTTCGGTTGAACAGCTTCGCCGTTTCGTTGGAGTACGATCCTCATGCGGACTTCGACACGGCGGCACGGTTGGCTGCCAGCTTGATTCGCCAAGTGCTCAAGCAGCAAACGCGGCCACCGCAGTTGTTCAATATCAACCTGCCCACCGCCGCGGTCCAATTGGCGGCCGCTGGCGGCACGCCGGAGGTCAAGTGTGTGCCGATGGGCGTCGAACGCTATGGCGAACACTATATCTGCCGGCAGGATCCGAAGGGACGCAACTATTATTGGTCGACGAATGATCCACCGCCCCGCCGGACCGCACATCCCACCGACTTGACCGTCGTCTCCGATGGAAACATTTCGGTTACGCCGCTGAAGTTCGATCTGTCCGATGCCGCTTCGCTGGGCGAGATGCACGCCTGGGAACTGTCGGCCGGTGCGCCGTAACCTTTGCCAAGACCGATGGTGCGGACTGGTCGAGGCTGAGACTCTTCAAACTCCGAGGCCCCATGGCGTTTCATCCTGAGCAGATCGAACTGGCCTGTCAGCACTTGAGCAAGCGCGATCGCCGGATGCGTCGCGTGATCGAGTCGGTCGGTCCGTTTTCTCTGAAGCCGCAGCGCGACTACTTCCGCATTCTCGTACGCTCGATCGTCTCGCAGCAGATTTCGACGGCCGCAGCTCGAACGATCTTGGCACGCATTAACGACCACCTGCTGCCCGAGAAGATCACGCCGGCGAGTTTTGCCAGGCTCGACTTCGAAACGCTGCGCTCGCTGGGCTTGTCTCCGCAGAAGGCGGGTTACGCTCTGGACCTGACCGACAAGGTCACGAGCGGTCAACTGAACTTGCGAACGATCGCCCGCCGGGACGACGAAACGGTCATCGCCGAGTTGACTCAGGTCAAAGGCATCGGGGTCTGGAGCGCGCACATGTTCTTGATCTTCGCCCTGGGGCGGCTGGACGTGCTGCCGGTCGGAGACCTGGGCATCCGCAACGCCATCCAGCGTCTGTACAGCTTGCCCGAAGTGCCCAAGCCTGCCGAAGTCCATGCGATCGCCGAGCCGTGGCGCCCCTACGCGTCGGTCGCCAGCTGGTATCTCTGGCGGTCGCTCGATAAGAAGGCGTAGAGTCGACGCAAGGCCCGCTCGCTGCGCTTGGTCACGCTCGGGTTGGATTGAGGTTGGGCTGAAAGGTACTGCTGCCCCTCACCCCCCAGCCCCCTCTCCCCGAAGCGGGGCGAGGGGGAGACTGGAACCGTGAGAGCGGGGCGAGGGGGAGACTGGAACCGTGAGAGCGGAGCGAGGGGGAGACTGGAACCGTGAGAGTGGGGCGAGGGGGAGACTGGAACCGTGAGGAGTGGGGCGAGGGGGAGACTCTAATGGTGAGGGGGCTTTAAAGCTCTTTGGGTTTCCAGAAGGCTTTCAGGTGCCAGTGAGTGACGCGGAGGGCATTGGGCCAGGGGATGTGCTGCGTCGAGCTCTCGAGAACAGCCACAGCACCGGTCGGCATCTCGATCGCGCGGCCGGTCAGTTGGCTGACGGTCTCGCTCAAGCCGGGATTGTGGCCGACGATCATCGCGCTGTGCCACTGCTCGTCGAGGCTGGCGATGTGCCGGCCGATCGTTTCCGGGCTGGCCAAATAAAGACTCTTTTCCCAAGCGATCGGCCCGTGCCAATGCCACGTTGGCAGCAGCAGGTCGAGCGTCTGACGAACGCGGGCAGCGGTGCTGGCCAGGATGATATCGACGGCGATCTGCTCGTCGCGGAGCTTCTTGCCCATGGCCGGCGCACTCTCGCGGCCTCGGTGATTCAACGGCCGGTCAAAATCGGCCATCCCCGGCTCGCTCCAGCTGCTCTTGGCGTGCCTCAAAAAGATCAGCCGGCGAGCGACCGAACGCGGCTCATGCTCCGTGCTTGAAGAAGTGCTCATATCATCTCGTCGATGCTGACGACAATGCGGTCGACGATTTCGTCGGTCGTCATCGGATTGAAAAAGACCGCTTTCCAAGCGGGGATTTCGATTCCGTGCGGGTTATACCCGAAGTTGGTCGTGAATCCCAGCCGCGCGTCGAGCGTCCGATCCATCATTTTTTCGCGTTTCTCGAACAACCGCCGGATCTCGGCGAAATAGCGCTCGCACTGGCTGGACGATAGTTCGCCTCGCACCAGCGCTTCAAAGATTTCGCTCGCGTTGCGCCCCTTGGGCAGGACCCACCAATTTACGCTGGCGCCACACGTTCCGGCGTTGAGCACTTTGCAGTATTCGAGCTGTGACAGACGCGTCTTCAGCCGCTGGGCCAGTTCCAGGCTCCGCGCGACCAGCATCTGCCAACCGTTCATGCCGATCGCATTGAGCGACGCCATGACGATGTAAGGCCCCAGACCAGGCCGCGAACACTCGAGCGTAAACAAGGCCGGATCGCGGCGGACATCTGCCTCGGCAAAGTAAGGCGTATCGTGGACGCTGCGGGCCAGAAATCGCAAGTCGTCGCGGCGATTGACGATGAAGGCGCTGCTCGGATAATGCCCGCGCCCCATCTTGTGAAAGTCGAGCGTCACACTGTCGGCCAAGCGCAGGCCGACGCACTGCTGCTTGATGCGCTCGACGATCGACAAGACCGACGGGTCGAACTGCAGCGGATTGCGCTGCGTGTCGTACTCCGCCAAAAACGCTAACGCCCAACCGACGGCCGCGTCGGCATGAACCTGGGGTGGAGTAACATTGTGCTTGGCAGACAAAGCATCGACCGTCGTGCGAATCGCGGCAATGTCGTCCATGCCGAATCCGTCGGTCGTTCCAAAGGTGGCCACGACATAAGCCACCTTTGTACCGGCCGCCATCAGTTCATCGAGCTGCTGCTCCAGCGCATCGATGCGCATCGCCAGATTCTCATCGGTCGGGATCACGACCAACTGCTCCGTACCCAAGCCGAGCCAACCGGCGATCGTCAAATTCGAATAGTGGCTGGCTTGAGAACAAATGCCGACGACGCGCGCACCGCCGAGCCCGTGGCGCATCGCGCCCGGAATCACCTTTTCCACACCGATTTTCGCGCCGTAAAGATTCGAGATCGTGCCTCCGATCGTAAAGACGCCCCACGGGTCGGTCGTGTGGTAGAAGATCAAGTTGGCGAGCGCCGTGATGGCCTTGACCTCCAATTCGTTGGAGCGTTGGCTGTAGCGGTCGGTGCAGAGATTGGGGTTCTTCAGCAGGCAGGCCAGAGC
>JBQCJB010000358.1:0-9631 GCA_051953155.1 Aureliella sp.
GTGATCGACCTCGACCCGCAAGCGCACGCTTCGTTGCACCTGGGCCTGTCGGTCATCGACAATCAGACCAATGTTTACGACGTGCTGTGCGGCGATGCGATGATCGCCGACGCCCGCCGCTGGATTTCGCCCAACCTGGCCGTCGTGCCAGCGAATTTGGACCTGGCTGCGGCCGAACTGGAATTGGCCGGCGAAGTCGGTCGCGAGGTCATCTTGCGCGACAAGCTGGAGTTGGATGACGAAGCGTTCGATTTTGTGATTCTCGATTGCCCGCCCTCCTTGGGCGTGCTGACGCTCAATGCGCTGACCAGCGTCGACGAAGTTTTCTTGCCTCTGCAGCCTCACTTTTTGGCCCTGCATGGCTTGAGCAAGCTGTTGCGGACCATCGAAATCGTAGCCAAGCGGCTCAATCCCGGGCTGCGTCTGTCGGGTGTCGTGCTGTGCATGTACGAGTCGAGCACGCGACTGGCGGCGGAAGTCACCCGCGACGTCGAAGAATTTTTGCGGCTACAGTCCGCCGGCTCGACCGTTTGGGCCGGAGCCCGCTTTTTCGAAACCCGCATTCGCCGCAATATTCGCCTGGCGGAAGCCCCCAGTTTTGGTCAGTCGATCCTCGAGTACGCTTCGACCTCCAACGGCGCGGAAGACTATCGCCAACTGGCTCGCGAAGTCCTGGGCCTGACCGAGGAATCGGCCAGCGAGATCGCTGCGATCGCGGAAGAAGAATTGGCTTCGGCAACGCACTAAAAATAATTCCAGACCGTTTTCCCAGAGAACGCTTGTTTCCCAGAGAACACTTGGAGAGTTTTAAAAAATGAGCAACGTCAACTTTTTCGGTTGGATCCGCGACGGCGTGCGTCAGTCGGTTCTGTTGGGCGTCAGCGACGCGATCGATCAGCTCGGTACGCCTGCAGCCGCCGAGGAACTGCATCCCGACGTAGCCGCCTTTTTGCAAACGGGCGCGCCTGCGGTGGCTACGGCTGCCGTGCCCAAGCTTGCGGCCGGCCAACGGTCGGGGCAAAATGGGCGCAAGCGTCTGGGACGTTCCTTGAAGGATCTCGACTCGACCGAACCGGCCAACAAGTAATTTAATCCTGCTCAGCCGTCACGCGTATGGATGTTGGACGCTTCGCTGAGCTGCCTGCTACCGGGCCAGCCCAGAAGCGATTCCGCGATCCGATGAACCAACGCGTGCTGTGTGTCTGGTTTCCCAATTGGCCGATCCAGAGGGTTCTCGCCGCAGAACCCGCTCTGGCCCGGCATGCCGTCGTGCTGGAAACGCGCGACGCCCGCCGCGGATTGCTGATCGCCGCAGCCAACCTGGCCGCTCGACGCAGCGGTGCGCGGGTCGGCATGCGGATGAGCGAATTGGCGGCCCTGTCGGCAGCGTCCAATTCGGCGGTGTGGACCCTTCGGCCGTATCGCCCGGAAGACGATCTGGACGCGCTGTGCGACCTGGCCGAACAAGCCCAACAGTTTAGCCCCTTGGTCGGCTTGGAACTGCACGACGATCGCCCGTGGTCCGGCCGGTCGTCCTGCGAACCTCAAGGGCTGTTTCTGGACATCAGCGGCATACCGCATCTGTTCGGCGGCGAGGCCGAATTGCTGGCCGAAGTCGCACGCTGGTTGCGCCAGCAGCGGTTATTCGCCTACATGAGCATCGCCAGCTCGGTCGGTGCCGCCTGGGCACTGGCCAACTACGAAATCCTGCGGCGCTCGAAGGTCCAGCGCCGCGAGGCCGCCTCGTCCGGCCCGCCATCGGCAGCAGCGACGGCAGCCTCGGTGCTGGCAGCGACGGCAGGGCAATCCGCAGCGATGGACGCGCCCGCCGACACCCCGCCGACGGTGCCGGAGTCGCGCATGCTGATCACGGAGTCTTGGGAAGAAGCCGAATTGTTGGCTGGTCTGCCGGTCAGCGCGCTGCGCATCGATGACGAAACGCTCCAGCGGCTCTCACGATTGGGCGTACGGAGACTGAGCGATCTCTGGCAACTGCCGCGCGACGGTTTGGCCAGTCGCCTTGGCACGCGTTTGATCCAGCGCTCCGACCAAGCGCTCGGGCGCCAAGCCGAGCCGATCATTGCCCTGCACAGCGGACCGGACTGGACGCTCGAATTTCCGCTAGAACATCCGACGCGCGATCTGGGCGCGCTGGGCGAGGTTTTGCATCGGCTTTGCCACCAGCTCGCGTCCAGGCTGCGCGTGCGCGGCCACGGCGTGCTGCGCTGCGTCTGCCGGCTCGATCTGGTCGGCAGCCGGCCTCTGATCCAGCAACTGGGTCTATTCCGCGCCAGCGACGATGCCGATCATCTGCACGCTTTGCTGGTCGGTCAGATGGAGCAAGCGATGCTCGCCTGGGAAGAAGGCCGTTTGCCGGACAGCCGCGGGGCGACTGCGCCGATGTCCGGACGATCTGGCCCAGCCGAACGAGCTGGGATGGCCGAGCCATGCGGGGCGGTCTGGCGCGTGTGCTTGCAAGCAACATCGACCGCAGAAATCGTCTGGGAGCAAACGCAACTGTTCGACCAGGGCGATTTGCGCCAGCGGCAACAATTGGCCCAACTGATCGACAATCTCAGCAGTCGGCTCGGCCGCGGCCAGGTGCTCGAGGCCCGCGTCGAGCGCGATGCCGAGCCGGACCAAGCGGTCAGTTACCGACCGTTGACCGGCCGCCGCCGCGACGGTAGCCAACAGAAAACGCTGCGGAAGCTGAACAGCCGTTTGGCCAGCAGCGGAGCCGAACCGCGACCGACCGATCCGCTCCGTCGGCCGACGCGCTTGCTGTCACCTCCCGAATTACTGGTCGGGGTCAGCAGTCCGGAGGAAGCGCCGCCCGGCGAGTTCATCTTCGAGAATCGCCGCCATCGAGTGCAACGGCATTGGGGGCCAGAGCGGCTGGAGAGCGGTTGGTGGCGCGGACCAAGCATGCGCCGCGAGTATTTTCGCGTCGAGACCACCAGCGGTGACTGGTGGTGGCTCTTCCGCGATGTCCTCAGCGGCGCCTGGTACGTCCACGGCCTGTTCGGCTGAGAGAGAGAAAACAAGACGGTTCAGCAGAACCGCAGACTGACTACTTCTTCGACTTGCCAGCCTTCTTGGCGACCTTGGTTGTCTTGGCAGCGGCCTTGGGTTGCAGTTTGGCTTTGACTACAGCCTTCTTCGCTTCAGGCTTGGCCTTACCGGCAGCGGCCTTGGTCGACTTGCCCGCAGCGGCCTTGGTACCCGAGGCGCCGGCAGTTGCGGACTTGGTCTTCTTGCCACCGAAAGCCATGTCCCAACCACTGGCATACTTCTGGTTGGAGCCAACGCGCGTGATCGTCATACTGTTCCTCGTCTGAAAAAATAAAGTTCATCGTCCGGCAAGCGCTCGGGTGTGTTCTCGATTGACTGTAATATCTCCGAGAGCTAATCGAGGTCAAGAGTCAGCCGCCACGTTTTCTCTCTGCAGGAGCGACCGCGAGGTTGTGTGGGCGGTAGTTGCTGTCTCGCGCGAGCCGCTCATAGACCGAGGCGTGGAGTTCGGCGCCAGCGGGAATGCGCCGCCGAGCGTACAGATTCGGTCCGAACCAACGCATGCCTTCCGGCTGCGAAAAATGATCCCACTGCCGACGCGGTACGAATTCGAGCAGCCGCCACAAGCCAACCGTAGACTCATGCAGCGGCGCCAGTGGATCGGGCGACGACAGTTCGCCAGTGCGTCCCAAGAAACGGTCGACCTGCGCGCTGTCGAAGCGGCATCCTTCGGCGGCCGCCTGGTCGATCATCCACTCCAACGAGACTTTCGCCAGGCCATTCTCTTTGTCGGGATAGCCTCCGCCAACGTCGCCGTGGGCACCGGCGAACCACAGTTGCTGAAACGAACGGTGCTGACTCGCGTCGCCAGGCCGGAACAGGTTCGGTTGAAATGCGGCGCGGTGTTCGTCGATGGCCACCGCGTGGCGGACGTGATCGATCGAGGGATTGTTAGCCGTGTAAGGCACCGTTCGCAACTGCCAAACCCATCCAAACGAACTGACCGTGTCCCATACGCCGACGAAGTGGATGCGCACACTTTGTTTGCGCGAAAAAGATTTCTTGTACCGCCGTCCCGATTCGAATCGCTGGCTGATGGGTAAGTCCTGATGATCGTCGGCAAACACCGCCCAGCCGAGGCGGTCTAGTTCCGCCTGCTCGGGATACACCAGCCCCAAGAAATGCAACATGCCGGCCAAGGCGCGCACCGTGTACGCTCCGCGGCTGAAACCGAACAAGTAGATGCGATCGCCCGGCTGGTAGGTCCGCGCCAAGAACTGATACGCTTTGCACACGTTTTCGCGGACGCTGTGCCCGATCGCCCCGTCCAGTTTGCGGCTGATCAGCTTGCCTAGCCAGGTCAACTGGGTCGGGTCAGCCAGCGTGCCTACGCCCGCGTCATAGCAGATGACTTGGCGGTCGGAACGTTCGAGACAGCGGAACAGCCGCAGGACATTGGTCGATTCGCAAGTAACGTCGTTGCTCGTCCCATCGCAGCAGATAACGATGTTCTTGGGCATCTCCGCCGGCCTCTCTGGCATTCGTTCAACGGCGACGCGTCCACTCGAGCAAGCGTTTCAGTGGCCACGTGTTCAGCACCTGCTCGCGGAGCAAGCCAGCCCGACGGGCCTGCAAAATCCCGTAGCGCATCACGTCCAGTCCATCGGTCGAGTGGGCGTCGCTGTTGATGCAGATCGGCACACCAGCGCCGGCGGCTGCAATCAAATTCAGTTCCGAAAGGTCCAGCCGCGCGGGATGAGCGTTCAGTTCCAGCGCTTTGCCGTGGGAAACGGCGCTGGCAATGACCGCGGCCAGATCGATTTCGTAGGGTGGGCGTTGGCCGAGCAAACGGCCGGTCGGATGCGCGATGGCATCGACATGCGGATTGGCCAGCGCGCCGAGCACGCGGTCGGTGATCTGATCCCGCGACTGCTTCTGCCCGTAATGCACGCTTGCCACTACCCAATCGGCTTGGCGGAGCACTTCGTCGGGCAAGTCGAGAGGACCGCTCTCGAGGATGTCGCACTCGACCCCTTTGAGAATGCGAAAGTCATCGGTCGCTTCGGCGTTGATGCGGTCGATCTCGTCCCACTGCATCAGCAAGCGTTCTGCGTTCAACCCGCGCGCCATGCTAACGCGCTGCGAATGGTCGGTGATCGCGATCGCGCTCAGGCCGCGAGCGCGAGCGGCCGCGGCCATTTCCTCGATCGAGTTTTGGCCATCGGTCGCGTGCGTATGCATGTGCAGATCGCAGACGATGTGCTGGGGCTCGAGCAATTCCGGGAAGTGGCCTCCTTTGGCCGCCCAAGCCAATTCCTTGCGACCTTCCCGCAGCTCGGGCGGAATCCATTTCAGCCCCAAGGCCGCGTAAACTTCCTCTTCGGTTGCCCCGGCGAACGTTTCGTCGGGCGACTCCAACTTGGCCACGCCATATTCGTTGAGCGTCAGTCCCAGCTTGCGTGCCAGCGACCGCACGGCAACGTTGTGTTCCTTCGAGCCTGTGAAGTACTGCAGCGCGGCCCCGAAGCTGGCCGCAGGCACGACGCGCAGGTCGACTTGAAATTGATCGTCGACGCGTATCGACATCTTCGTGTCGCCGCGGCCGATGACGCTGGCCAGTCCCGGAAACTTTGCCAGGTGGTCCATGACGGCCGCCGGGTCGCGGCTGATGACCAAAATGTCGAGGTCTCCGACCGTCTCCTTACCGCGGCGATAACTGCCGGCGAATTCCATGCGCTCGATCGCCTTCAGGTCCGCCAAATGCCGGCGCAGCCGCAGCTCCAGATGTTCGACTTGATCCAACCGCAGCCGCTCCGAGGCCGCCTGCGCGATGGAGAGACCCGCCAGAATCGCCGCTTCGGTCTTCGCACCAAAGCCCTTCAGCCCACGGACGCGTTCTTGCTGGCAGGCAGTCTGCAGTTCCTCAAGCGAATTGATGCCCAGTTCGCGATGGAGAACCAGCGCCTTCTTGACTCCCAGCCCCGGAATGCGCGTCATGCGGTGCAGCACTGCGGGCGTTTCTTGCCGGAGCTTTTCCAACTGTGGCAACTGTCCGGTCTCGACCAGCGTCCGGGCCTTGTCGGCGAGCGTTTGACCGATCCCGGGCACGTTCTTCAGGTCGCGCTGCGGGTCGGCCATGATCTCGACGATCGATTCGCTCATCTCGCGTACGGCCTTGGCGCCGCTGCGGTAGGCGCGCACGCGAAACGGATTCTCGCCGTGCAGTTCGAGTAGATCGGCCATCTCGTCGAACGCGTCGGCGATGCCATTATTGTCCATCGCGGCACTCGCTAATCAGGATCGCAGAACGGTGATGGAACTCCAGAATCACCTTCAGCGACGCTTGAGGATGACGACCACATCTTCCGTCTTGGAATCGATCTTGATCGGATGATGGATGTCGTAATGAAAATCGTACACGCCCACCAGCTCCCACTCGAGCGCCGCGGCCAACAGATCCTTGAACTGCTTGGCCGTGTATGAGCGCAGTTTCAGCACGTCCATGATGCGCAAGTGTCCCAGCGGCCGGTAGACGTCGAAGCGGATGCCGAAATGTTCCATCCGTTTGCGCGGATTCTTTTCGATCGGCCACATGTAGGTGTTAATTGCCAGTTGCCCGCGTCGGGCGGACCAACTCTCTTCGTCGCTGGTCTCGCCGCGCGTCGGCGTCAGGTGCAGGCCGAGCGCGTAGATACCGCCGGGACGGATCGCGGCAGCCATGCATTTCAAATGCCCGACGGCTGCCTCTTCGGTCGGCAGATGCCGAAAGCTGTTGATCGTGTTGAAGCCCGCGTCGTAGGGCTTCTTGACTGAGAAGTCCGACATATCGCCGACCTTGGCGCGGCCGCGCAGGTCGTGCTTGGCCAGGCGCTTGTTGCAGAACTCGATCGCCTTCTCGTTCAGATCCAGCCCACTGACTTCCAACTTTTCGCGACCCAAGCGGTATAGCAACCGCCCAGTGCCGCAGGCCGGTTCGAAAACCCGGCGGACGCGGCCATCGACGTAGCGGTCGAAGACTGCGTGCAGGAATTTCAGTTCAGCCGCACAATCGCTGCCGAACACGAGGTCGTAGTAAACGGGATAGTCGTAGATGCTGGCGGTCGTCTTTTGCATGATCGAAGATCGTCGTGGCTGCGGTGGCAGCCGTCAAGGCCGGAGAGCCGGCCTTAATCGACTGGAAAGCCTCGCTTTCTCAGCAGCGCCGCCGTATCGACGTCTCGACCGCGGAACGCGCGGAAGCCCTCGGCCGGATCGATCGTATCGCCGACCGACATAATGTTGTCATGCAAGCTCTTGGCCGTCGGCGGATCGTAATACCCTTTCTCTTCGAACAATTCCGCGGCATCGGCCGTCAGCGCATCGGACCACAAGTAACTGTAGTAACCGGCTGAATAACCATCGTCGGCGAAGATGTGCGAGAACTGCGGGGTGCGATGCCGCATCACGATCTCCTTGGGCATGCCCAGCTCGGCCAGCGTCTTCCGCTCGAACGCGTCGGGATCGATCTTCGTCTGCCCGGCCAGATGCAACTTCATGTCGACCAGCGCGCTGGCCAGGTATTCCACGGTGGCAAAGCCGGTATTGAAGGTCGTCGTCTTCTTGATCTTCTTGAACAGTTCCTCCGGAAGCGGTTGGCCGGTTTCATAATGCACGGCGAACTGGTTAAGCACCTCGGGAGTCGACAACCAGTGTTCGTTTAGCTGCGAAGGGAACTCGACATAGTCCCGCGGCACCGACGTGCCCGACTGCGTCGGATAGCGGACGTTGGAATTCAAACCGTGCAGCGCGTGCCCGAACTCGTGGAACAGCGTGGTGGCGTCATCCCAAGAGATCAGTACCGGTTCGCGTGGCTCGCCTTTGACGAAGTTGGAATTATTGGAAACGATCGTGGTGACAGGCCGCGTGATGTTTTCTTGATCGCGATAAGCGTTCATCCACGCCCCCGAACGCTTACCCGGTCGAGCGTACGGATCGAAGTACCACAAACCGACGTGTTGGCCTTGTTTGTCGAGCACCTCCCAGACGCGCACGTCGGGATGGAAGACCGGCACGTCGGAGATCTGTTTGAATTGAAAGCCATACAGCTGACCGGCAGCCCACATCATGGCTTCGCGCAGTTTTTCCAGTTGCAGGTAAGGCTTGACCTCGTTCATGTCGAGGTCATACTTGGCCTTGCGAACTTTTTCAGCGTAGTACCGGTAATCCCAGGGCTCGATCGTGATCCCGGGCTCGGTCTTGTCGGCCAGCGCCTGCATGTCGGCGACTTCTTCTTTGACGCGTTGGACGGCTTTGGGCCAGACCTTTAGCATCAGGTCCATCGCGGCTTGCGGCGTCTTGGCCATTTGCGGCTCCAGTCGCCAGTGGGCATGCGTTTCGTAGCCCAGCAGTTTGGCGCGGGCGGCTCGCAGGCTGAGGATTTCCGAGATGATGCCGTTGTTGTCGTGGGCATCCCCGTTGTCGCCGCGGCTGTAATACGTTCGCCAGACTTTCTCGCGGAGTGGCCGGTTGCTCGAATAGGTCAGGAACGGGTCCATCGAGGAGCGGGTGTTGGTGACGGCCCATTGATCGGGCTTGCCGCGTTCTTTCGCCGCGCCGGCCATCGCCGCCACAATGCTCTCCGGCAGTCCGGCCAGATCCGCTTTTTTGTCGATCCAGGTAACGTAATTCTTTTCATCCTCCAGCACGTTTTGGCTGAAGTCGGTGAAAAGGGTTGCCAGGCGGAGATTGAACTGCGAAAGGCGTTTTTTATCTGCCGGGCTCAGCTCGGCTCCTTTGCGCACAAACTCTTTGTAGATGTGATCGACCAGCCGCTGCTGGGCCGAATCGAGCCGCTTGAACTCCTCACCCTTGTAAACCGCAGCGATGCGCTGGAACAGTTTTTCGTTCTGCGTCACCCAGTCGGAATACTCGGCCAGCTTGGGCGCGACCGCCCGCTCGATGTCGGGCATCGGCCCGACGTTGAGATTGGAGGAATGGACGTCGAAGAGCGTTGACAGGCGATCGAGCGCGTGAGCCGATTCTTCGAGGGCAACGATCGTATTTTCAAACGTCGCCTCACCCGCAGCGTTGGCGATCGCATCTATCTCTTGCTTGGCCTGAGCGATCGCGTCGTCGAAAGCGGCCGGGAATGACTCGGGCTGGACCAGGTTCCACGGAGGCACGCCGCCGTATGGTCCGGACCAGGGCTTGAGCAGTTCCATCTTCGTCTTCATGCGGTCTCCAGAGTCTTGTGCCAGCCCGCTGCCGGCGGCCAGGCGCGCGCTGGCCCGCGCGCACAACCCGGCCAGGCAGCGAGAAATACGGATCGAGATCGGGCGGTTCGGTTGGGTGGTCATCGTAGTCATGGCTTCCAACGGTAGGGCTCGAGTGAGCTAGCCAGAAATGAAACTTAGCGGGAGCGCGCCGCGCAAGTGCAAGCAGCCGACAGCACGCAGCCAGTAGTCTAGCGAACCGGTCCACGCCTTCCCACCAGGGTGAAGCCTGCAAGGGCCAAGGCATACTTTTCATAACCCGAATGCGTCAGCGAGTCTGAGCGGATCGACGCGCGATTGGTAACGCGGGCCCCCACCCCCCACCCCCCCCACCCCCCCCCGCGGGGCGGGGGGGGCGGTTTGGGGGT
>JBQCJB010000359.1:0-4448 GCA_051953155.1 Aureliella sp.
GGGATCTTGCGGGTCGAACTGAAAACTCGTCGCGCCGCAAGCAGCCGCTGGCAGCTCGGTCGATAGAACGCCACCAGGCTGCAAATACCACTCGGTCGCGCGAGCCCGGGCCAATGGCCACTGGGTTTCGTTTCGCCAATAGCCGCCGTGGTTGAGCCGCCCGTCAGGCGTCCGCCGGCCATCGCCCGTGCCCATGACGAAGATCCGCACCGGTGTTTGGAACGGATCGGCTGTGCCGACAGCATTATCCTTGTCCTTCAGCCAGCGGTCGAACCACTCGAGTCGCCAAGCGAGCGGATCGGCAATCGCAGCAGCTTCGCCAAAGCTGACTTGCCCGTGCGAAAACGAACCCTGCGCGCCGTGGATCCACGGGCCCATGATCAAGTAGGTGGGGTGCTGGCGTTTTTGCCCCTCGAGGGCTCGGAAGGTGGCGGTTGTGTTGCTGGCCCAGGAATCGTACCAGCCGCCGACGAGATAGACCGGCATGTCTTGGTACTTGTCCGCATAATCGATGATGTTGTTCTGAGCCCAAAATTGGTCGTTCGCGCCGTGCCGCATGGCTTCGACCAGCCACTGTTCAAACTCCGGCGCCAACTTCAGCGGCGTCGTGCCGGGGCGCAGCGGCAAAAGTTTCAAATAGTGATGCCGGTTATCGGCCATCTCCTGCAGGACGGCTTGCGTTGGCGCATCGCGGGCAGCGCGGCTGCCGCGAGCCGCGTTGAGCATGATCCAGTTCCAGAAACGCATTTCGAAAGCCCCGCCATTGCGCATGCTGGCGTAGCCCATGTTGCAGACGGCATCGACGGGAATCACGGTCTTCAGGTACGGAGAGCCTTCCATCGCCAGAGCGTGCTGCGTTCCGCCGACATAGGAAGTGCCAAACATGCCGATCCGGCCATTGGACCACGGCTGCTGGGCGATCCACTCAGCGGTGTCTGCTCCGTCGGGGCCATCGTCGGTCAACCAGTGCCAGATGCCCTCGGACCGATAACGACCGCGGGTATCTTGCGCGACGACTGCATAGCCGCGTTTGACAAAGACTTCAGCCAGCGACTTGTTGCCGTCCTTGTCATACGGGGTGCGCGTCAGCAGCACTGGAAATTTTTGCGTTTCGCCAGCGTCGCTCGAGTCGCTCGCGCCCGGAGGCAAGTAGATGTCGGTGGCCAGGCGGACTCCGTCGCGCATTGGCACCATGACGTGCTGACGGACGTTCGGCTTCGACTGGTCCGCGTCCTGGACCGCATCGTTGACCGCGTCGGGACTTTGCGCCAGCCCGCAGGTCGCCAGCGCCAAAAGCAACAACCCCGCCATGCCCAATCGATCGCTCATGATGGCCGCCCGCTGTGTGTTCGTTTTTACTGTGCGCTAGTCTTTGCTGTGTGCTCGTTTCTAGTGAATGTCCCAGACGCCGAGTTGCTTGTCCGCGACCCAGTCGGCCACTTTCAGGCTGAACTGCGCAAAATGATCGGTCTGCCGATGTTTGTCAAAGGCGGCGCGATCGTCGTACGTTTCGTACAACAGCACCTTGGTCGGGTCGGTCGGGTCGGTGCACACATCGAACTGATGGCACCAAGATTCTTTCTCGAGCGAGTTCTTGGCCTGCAACCGCACAGCTTCGCGGAACTGCTCGATGTGTTCATGCTTGATCGAAAAGGTAACGCAGACAGCACACTTCGGCTTGGATACGGACATGCCCAAAGTCTCCTAGGATGAAACCTCAAGCCGCCGATTGTAACCGAACTGGCCTCCGAACCGGACGGTTCATCCAAGTTCATTCAGGCTTACGAGGCAATGACCACTAAGGCGAAACCTTGCTCGCGGCCGGCAGGGAGTCGGATTTGGGCCCTGAAGTGGCTGAAGTAGGTGAAGTGGCCACGACGTGTTGGGCAAACTCGAGCAGCGCGTCGCAAACCTGAGTCGACTGTTCCCAGTACCCCAAGTGCCCGCCATCGATCGCGATCGGACGTTCGTTCGGTAGCAGCAGCTCGATGTGTTGGCTGGCTACCGGCCGAGTCACCCGGTCGTGCGTCCCGGCCACTACCAGCACGGGCACCTGGACCTGCGGCAAGGTTTGCTCCTCGTCGAAGTGGAACATCGCCAGGTTGCCGCGAGCCACGGTCGCTGGCCAGGCGACCGCGGCTAATCGGGCTCCGTGGTCGATCTGCCGCCATGACTGATGACCGGCGAAACTGACCAGACGCGTCCAGACATGCAGCGAACCATTGATGTAACTTTGCCAGTTGGACAGCCACGCCAGCGGCGCCAAGGCAATCGTCAAGTAATTCAGCGGAACGATCAGCGGCTTTTCCAAAGCGGTTGCCAAACCGCTGGCGGTGATCGTTCGCAGCGGATTGGTGTACGTCGTATGCACTAGCGCCAGCCCATGAACGGAAGTCCCCAGCTGGTCCGCATACAGCCGGCTGAACGTTTGCACGATCATGCCGCCGATGCTATGCCCGACCAGAATCAGCGGTGCGCCGTTGGCCGTCGCCCGGGCCACTGCCTCTAAATCATGAGCCATCTTCTCCAAGCTGAAGTCGGCATTGTTCGGGCCTTGCGAGCGTCCCAGGCCAGGCAAATCCCAGGTAACCAGCCGATAATGCCGGCCGAGACTGCCTTTGAGGTAATCCCATGCCGATGCATCTAACGACCAGCCGTGCGTGAGCAAGAGCGTCGGACGATCGCCGTTGCCGAAGACATTGACATGCAACTGGCTGCCGTCGGGACGCCCGACTACCAAACTGCTGGTCGGTTCGAGCGGGGTGACGGCATGGGCGGCCGCGCGCGACGCGTCACCCAGGAACAATTTGATCGGCCAATAGCCGACGAAAGTCATGCCCAGGCACACCACGGCGCCGGCGACCAAGGCCCAACCCGTCCAGTCGTCGCTAGCCGCTGCGATCCGCGGCACAGTCACTTCTTCATCCAGCTCACTGACCGGAGGCAAGGCTTCCCCGTCGGCCAAGCGGCCTTTGCCCGCCGCGTCCTCTGCCGCTTGCGCCGCACTGGCCCGAGTTTCGACCTCGGCCGCTGCCGCCGAATCTTCTGCGGCTAAGCCTTGGTCAGTGACGACTTGGTCGCTCTTATCTTTTAAGGGATCGCTCGCGGTGCCGCTGCCATCGCTAGCGAGGTCGACCGTGCGGTTTTCGATCAAGGCGCCAGCACGTTGATGGCTGAAGTGCTGGTAAGCTTCGACGGCAAGGTAGATTCCCACGCCGAGCACGAGCCAGCTGAAAATCCCTAGGCCCCAAATCCTCAATACGCTTAATGGCGTCATCATTCCGCTCCTGCCGCATCGCCGCTAAACAACACTCCGCTCCACGAACCTCGAGTGACGCACACAAGCAAAGCACGTTCCATGTATCGCGTTCTCAATTCGGCTACGTGCGGGTCTCTGGGAGCGGGCTGCGATTAGTTGCATGTGGCTCGGTCGCGTGTTATCAATCGACACGCGCAAGCCGCGTTTGCTCCCGCCTCCATCCTTCCCCCCTGGGCCAATGTCATGAATGCTTGTTTCAATCTGCGCCGCGCGATGGCGACGGCATGCGTGCTGATCTTGGCGCTTGCCAGCGTCAGTCGCGGCGATCAGCGGCCGCCCGACGGTCTGTTCGTACAGGGCTATACCAATCAATTGAGCGTCCGCGCGGGCGAGGAGATCGCCTTGCACCTGTCGTCCAGCGCTCCGAGCGTAAACATCGTCATCGAGCGCTTGGGCGCGACCAAGGAAAAGGTTTGGGAACAGGAGAACGTAGCCACTTCTGTTCAGCCGATCCCGGATCGCGCGTCATCGGACGGTTGCAAGTGGCCCGAGTCGGTGCGTTTGAATATTTCTGATAGCTGGACCAGCGGCTATTACCAAGCGACGCTCCACGCATCGCACGGCGGCAGCGATGCGCGGTCGACTTTGTTCTTTATCGTCCGCAGCCCACAACCTGGCAGCAGCTCGAAGATCCTGCTGCAACTGGCAACCAACACGTACAACGCTTATACCAACTGGGGCGGGCACAGTTTGTACGCGTACCACGACCGCGATGGTCTGCAAGGGCATCGCGTTTCGTTCGATCGCCCGATCAGTTCCCAGTTTGAAAACTGGGAAGGACCCTTCATCCGCTGGGCTGAAACCAACGGCATCCGGCTGGAATACGCGGCCAACAGTGACCTGGAATTCCATCCGGAGATACTGGCGAAATACCGACTGGTCTTGAGCGTCGGCCATGACGAATATTGGTCCTCGCCGATGCGCGATCATCTGGAGCAGTTCATCGCCGACGGCGGGAACGTGGCCTTCTTCAGCGGCAACACGTGCTGTTGGCAAGTCCGCAGCGAAGACGACGGTCGCAGTCTGACGTGCTGGAAACAGAACGCGTCGGTCGACCCGCTGTTTCGATCCGATCAAGAGCATCTGCTCAGCACGCTATGGAGCCATCATCGCGTCGGGCGGCCCGAGA
>JBQCJB010000360.1:0-4469 GCA_051953155.1 Aureliella sp.
GGTCGTGATCGCGATTATTGGCATTCTCGTGGGGCTCCTACTGCCCGCTGTGCAAGCAGCCCGCGAAGCGGCTCGGCGCATGCAATGCACTAACAACCTCAAACAACTGGCTCTGGCTGCGCACAACCGCGAATCGGCTTATCGCAAACTCCCGGCCGGATACTACGACTATCTGCCCGGCGGCTCGGCCGCTTCCTCACCCGAAAACCAAAATCCCGACTGGTCCTGGGCCGTCATGCTGTTGCCGTTCCTCGAACAAATCAACGTCTACAACGCCATGGGAGTCGACCAGAACAAACTGCAAGCCATCGTCATCGCGTGCTCCGGCATCGCTGGCAACGCCCCGATCACCGACTATCCGCCGCAGTACCAAAAGTTCGTGCAGGTCACGAGCACCGATCTGCCGGTATTTATCTGCCCGAGCGGCGCCAGCGAAGTTACTACGCTCAAAACCTTTAGCGATCCAGCGTCGCAAATGTACCGCCGCGATTCGGGAATCGCGAAATCCAATTACGTGGCTTGCATCGGCGTCACGCCCAACGGCGGCGCGCTGTCCAACGATGCGGGCGGCGCCTTCATCTACAAAGACGAAAAGGGATTCCGAGATATCTCCGACGGAACCAGCAACACGATTTTGGTCGGCGAACGAGCCTTGAAAGGCACGACGGCCGACGAAGTGACTTGGCTCGGAACGCCCAAGTCGATCGGCAACGGCGCGCATGGCAAACGCGTCATGGGCTCAGCCCAGTACGTGATCAATCCGATTCCGACACAAAACACCGCTGCGGTCTTTTCCTTTAGCAGCCTGCATCCAGGCGGGGCCAACTTTGCCGTCGCCGACGGCTCGGTCCAGTTCATCAGCGACACCATCGAGTTCAAGTGGCATGCTAAGGATATGACCCAGTGGGGCGTCTTCCAAAAGCTGGCCCACCGTTCCGACGGCTTTGCCACCGAAGGCTTCTGAATGACCAGCTGACGTGCGACGGGCTCCTGGACCACTCTGTCGCTCTTCGCCCCTGCAAGACCGTCGAAGCAGCACAACGCTGCTTCGACTTCGGACAACTGCGTACTTTTGCTTCTACGAGAATCGACATAATGTATAGAGTGTTCAAACAACTGCTCCCCGTGCCCCTACTGCTGCTGCTCGGAATCACAGGCTGTGGCGGTTCGGGAATTCCCACTGCCTCGGTGTCCGGGACTGTGACGGTCAACGGACAACCTGTTCAAGGCGTCGAGGTAATGTTCGTTCCGGATGCCAAGATTCGTCCTTCGGTCGGATTCACCGACGCGAAGGGGCGCTACCGCGCCGAGTTCCTCAACACTCAATCGGGAGTTGCGCTCGGACCTTGTGTCGTCCAGTTCTCGATTTACCGTGGGGACTCAATGAAAAACTATTTGCCCAAGCAATTCAATGAGAACGCAGCTGACAACCCGCAGTTCCATCTGGATATCCCCAAAGAAGGCCTCGTCTTTGATTACGACATCCCGTACGACGGCGAAATCCCTCCCTACGAACCGAAGTAGCTCTGGCATGATTCGCCGCGCGAATGTACCGAGCTGGTTGCTCGGCTGGACGTTGTTGTGCTGTTTGCTCGTCTTCGATATGCCTGCGCGCGCCGGCGCCCCGGCGCTACCGGGCAAGCATCCGCTCACGCAGACTCAGGCAGGTGAGTTGCTGATCGCGGAACTGAACTGCGCAGCTTGCCACTCCGGAGTTCCCTCGAACTCGCTGCCGAAGAACTGGGGGCCCGAGCTGGCCGATGTGGGCGGCCGCGTCACGCCGGAATTCCTGAAGCGCTTTTTAGAGAATCCAGCCGCTGTCCACACCGGCACGCGCATGCCGGACATGTTGGCGGCGCGTCCGGCCGCTGAGAAAATGGAAATGGCGGAGGCGCTTGCGCACTATCTCGTTGCTCGGTCGCAAGCCACCTTTCAGCCCAAACCGTTGGCAAACGATGACCGCCTGCAGGGCCAAGTGCTCTACCACTCGGTCGGCTGCGTCGCTTGTCACGGGCCCAAGGAGTCGCTCGCCGAAATTGCGAGTGCGACCGGCGACGCGGATGATGTTGCCGAGGACGATCAGGAACTGGACGCCTCGGGCGATTCGGTGCGACCGATTGCATATTCCCTGGCGCACGTCGCAGCTAAATACAGCCCAACATCGCTCAGCGAGTTCTTGTTCCAGCCGTTGCATGTCCGCAAATCGGGCCGCATGCCCGATATGAAGCTGACTCGCTCCGAATCACAAGCGATCGCGGCCTACCTGATGGGCGAGCAGCCTCGAATCGCCGAGCCGCTCATCCCCCAGCCGCCGCTGGTCGCCGCCGGCGAAAGGCTCTTTCGCGATTTGAACTGCGCCGCCTGCCATCGCGATCAGGTCCTAACGCCGGCACCGCTGGTCGGTTCGCTCAGCGGCGCGGATCTCTCCCGCGGTTGCCTCTCCAGTTCCAGCGATCGCAACCCCCGCTTCCATCTCGAAGAAGCGCAAGTGGAAGCGATTCGAGCCGCACTCACGGCGCCGCACGCAGTGGATACCGACGAGGAAGTGGCTGCCAAGACGCTGGTTGCGATGAACTGTATCGCGTGCCATGTCCGAGATGATTTCGGCGGCGTGCATGAGTCGATCAACCCGTACTTTTCCACCGGCGAGCCCAAGCTGGGCGACGACGGTCGCATACCGCCGCCGCTGACGCTGGTCGGAGCCAAACTGCAACCGAGTTGGATGAAGAAGGTGCTATTTGACGGCGAAAGCGTCCGGCCTTACATGACGACCCGCATGCCGCAGTACGGCAGCGCCAATCTGGGACATCTGCCCGATGTGTTGGCTCGGCTCGATAAGCTGCCGGGTGCCGAGATCGTCATCCCAAATCCCGAAGCACGATCCGAGAAGGCTCGGCAGCAAGAGAAGCTCCTGCGGTCTGCCGGCCGCGAATTTATCTGCGACAAATGAGTCAACTGAGTCGCCTGTCATCAGTTCAATGGCAAAGCCGCAGTGTCCAACCAAGGCATGGACCTGATGACGTCGTACCAGCGGTTGCAGTCGGGCTGGTTCAATGCCTTCCTGCGCAACCCCGGCAAATTTCGCCCGCGGATCATCATGCCCACCGCCTGGCCTGAAAACCAAGCAGCCTATAAAAACATTCTCGACGGTGACACCGACCGGCAGATCGCCGCGATCTGGTACTATCTTTCGCTTGGCACCTCGGCCGCCGATCCGTCGGGCATTCGGCCAGTCGAGACCAAGCTGTCCGTCGGCGACACGGGCGTAACCTATCGTGGACGCAGCCGCGTAGCCGGCTTCCGCGGCATCGCTGTCGGCCTGCCGGAAAAGCTCAGCTATGCATTCAACGCAGAGACGGGAGCGCTGTCCGCAATTTGGCAGGGGGACTTCATCCGCGTGAACTGGAGCGGTCAAGGCTCCGGCGACTTCACTCCCGCCAGTCCTCCCGTCACGCTACCGCAGGATGTTTCTTTTGCGAGGCTGGCTGATGAAAGTGCGGCTTGGCCCTTGATGCCGGTCATGACGAAGGAAGCGCGGACCAACCCCGATCCGCTGTATCCGAAAAACTTGGGCTATCAATTTCGCGGGTATTTCCTCGATGAAGCCTCGATCCCGACGTTCATGTACCGCAGTGGGCCGATCGAGATTCAGGACCGCTCGTCGGCAAGGGTGACACGCGACCAGCCCCAGCTCAATCGCAGCCTGCATTTTGACTCACCAGCCGCGCAGACCGTTTGGTTCCGAGCCCTCACCGGAGAGATCGTTCAAGAGTCGGAGCATGTTTTCGCCAACTCCAAAATGCGGCTGACGATTTCCGAAGCCGAGACGCGCCTAAGACCGCTGTCGGCGTCGCCGAAGGAGACTGAATTGTTACTACGCCTGCAGCTTCCGCGAGGCGAATCGACCTTGGAGCTTACCTATGAACTCTTGCCGTAGTCGCCGCTGGCGGATCGTGCCGCCGATAGCAGCGCTCGCAGTCCGTGTGTTGGCGGTAGGTGTGCTGGCACTAGGTATGCTGTCACTAGTTGTGCTGGCACCGGCTATGCATGGTACGTTGCGGGCCGAAGAGGTCGGCGAGCGTTGGGGAACCGAGCAGCGGGAGCGCGAGTACTATCCGATTGTCACGCTGCCAATTCCTCCGCAAACGGTCATCGAGGCAGGGGCCTTTACCGTGCTCCCCGATGGCCGCATGGCAGTCGGGACGCGGCACGGCGAAATTTACTTGATCGACGGTGTCGACGCGGCGAAGCCCAATCCTTCGTACCATCGGTTCGCCACTGGCCTCGATGAAATCTTTGGGCTCGACTGGCAAGACGGCGCCTTGCGTGTCACCCAAAGCTGCGAATTGACGCGCGTTAGCGATTCCAACCACGACGGTGTCGCAGACCGCTTTGAAACGATCTCCGATGCCTGGGGATACGCCAACTACCACGAGTACGCCTTCGGCTCGACGGTGGATCGCGATGGC
>JBQCJB010000361.1:0-7892 GCA_051953155.1 Aureliella sp.
AAACATGACCGAGCGCCCATCGCCCGTCAGCACCGGTCCGTAGCTGTAGCTGTTGGCCTGCGTGGAACCGACGATCGTGGCCCGCTGCGTCGTGCCCGCGTTTCGATCGCGGACGAAAATATCTTGGGTTTGGTTGGTATCGCTGGCGACCAGGTTACTGGCCCACGATCGGAAAGCCACATAGCGCCCGTCGTCGCTGATCGAAGGTTCAAAGCTGGTGTTGTTGCCGGGCACACCGGCGCCAGTGACCGAGATCAATTCCAGAGTGTCGGTCTGGCGGTCGAGCCAGTAAACGTCGGTGCTCGAATTCGTGTCTGCCGGCAGCAGCGACAGTGCTGTCGAGAAAGCCAGATACCGGCCATTGGCGCTGACGGCCTGAGATTCACTGGGTGTTTGGACAAACCCCGTGTAGCGGAAGCCTGTCGGCGCGCTGCGCTCGATCTGGGAAGTCATCGCGACGGGACTGGTCTGTCGCCAACCGACGTTCGAAATTTCGCGAACACTGTAGTCGCCAGGAACGAGGTTTTCAAAGCGATAGCTGCCCGCTTCGTCAACTGCGGTCGTGGCGGGATCATCGGCCGCCGTCACGGTGCTCGGTTCGCCGCTATCAAAAACGCCATTGTTGTTCAGATCCAAAACCATCGTTCGGCCGGCCAAGCCCGGTTCGCCGGCTTCGCGACTACCGTTGCCGTTCAAATCATTCCACTTCGTGCCAGCAATCGCAGCCGGGTCCGCCCAGTTGCCAAAATTCCTGTCGGTTATTTCTTGCTCGGGCGAGAGCGAAATCGAGTACACCGGAGCGGTTACCGGTTGGCTCAGATGCCAACCTGTCAGCTGGACCTCGCGAAGCACGTAGTTGCCTGGGAACACCGAATCAAATTGGTAGTTGCCAGCGGCGTCGGAAACTTCGCGCGGTTCGTTGGCGTCGAGCTGGCCGTCTTTATCGATGTCCAAATAAATCTCACGACCCGCGAGCGGAAAATCTCCACTGTCCAGCGAGGCGTTCTTGTTCAAATCGTAGTACACGGTGCCGCTGATTCGCCCCGGGTTAGGCGTCGACGCAAAGTCGAGCGAGTCATAATCCCAGTCGGTGGTCCGCAGCCTGAAGTTATCTACCGCAACCATACTCGTGCCAGTGGCAACCCAGCGCAGCGATCTGAGATTGTCAAAACCGCTGAGCGGAAAAGTCGTCGCGTTGACGGTAACTGTCAGAGCCTGCTGGATCGCCTGGCCATCGGCCCGCTCGCCGATCACAGTCACCGCGTACGGGAATCCCGAACTCTGCAGGCGCATGTCGAGCGAGTCGATACTGAAGAGCCCCCAATCCTGGCGATGGACGTATTGAGTCGCCGAACGGAAATCCGTTACCAACTCCGCCGAGGGCGGCGCGGGAGTACTTTGCGAACCGTAGACGCGCCACTGGCGGTCCGATGAAGACGAAGTCGAAAAAACAAAACCCTCGCGAACGTAGTCGCCTATCGACCGATAGGTTGTCGACGTATTCGCCACGTCCTCAAAGTCGATCAAGACGCTGCGTTCCAAACCAGAGACTCGCTGGTAACTCCCCGCGCTGGGTACCGTCTCGGTCCACTTCGCAGGCAAGACTTCGCGAACGTCGTAGGTTCCCGCGGGCAAGCCACTGAAGTGGTACTGGCCCAGCGAGTCGGTAAGGACCGAAGTTTCGCCGGTGTCCAACGCGCCATTGGCGTTGGAATCGAGGTAAATCCTGCGGTTGGCAAGGCTCGGCTCGGTGACGCTGCGAACGCCGTCGCGGGATGAATCTTGCCAGGCGGTGCCCCGCAGGTCGGCTTGCACCTGGGCATTGCCGAAGTCGACGTTGTTCACGGCCTGGTCCGCTCCCACCACCACATGCTGCGTGAAAGCTAACCATGGAAACGAAACATCGACGGTGAAAATATCGCGTGCATAATTCCTATCGCTGGCGACCAGATCCTTGGCATCGGAACTGAACGCGATCGTCTTGCCGTCGCCACTGACGACCGGAGCGTAGGAGCTGCCCCCGGAAGCGGTGCCCGCTGCACTGCGGCTGACAAGTTGCGTCGTTGCCGCCGCGCGATCGCGGACAAACACGTCCGCAACACGGCTGAGCGTGGCCGAGTTGCTCGACGAAGTGAATGTCAACAGGTTGCCGTCGAAACTGAGCGAGGCCCCAGAAAGCACTCCGAGCATCTGTCCGCTCGGGGAACGGCTGGCCGCCTCGAGCGCGCCTGCCGCGAGATTCACCACGAAGATGTCGGGAAAATCGTTGAAGTCGCCGGCAACGAGATTCCTCGCATAGGAGTAGAAGGCAACCACGTGGCCATCACCGCTGATCGACGCGTCATACGAATTGTCGTCGGCCTGCGCGCCGCCGCTGGCAAGCGACACGCGCTGCGTCACTGCCGTGTCGAGCCTGCGCACAAAAATATCCGAAACCGAATTGGTGTCGCCGGGCACAAGGTTGGTCGCCTTGGATTCAAAGGCGACCACCAAACCATCATCGCTGATAGTCGGCGAGGAGGAGTCGCGGTTGCCCTCGGTACCCGACGCTCCGACCGATGCGCGCACCGTAGTCCCACTGAGCAGATCGCGGACGAAGACGTCGGAGCGCGCATTCGTGTCGCCGACGATTAGGTTGGAGGCAGAGGACTGGAAAGCCACGTACCGTCCGTCGCCGCTAATATCCAAACCCGACCCAGAATTTCCGTTGGCCGCCGCACCGCCGACGTCGATGCTGACCAGCGTCGTCGTTCGCGTTTGCCGATCGAAGACGAACACGTCGCTCAAACCGTTGGTATCGCCGCTGACGAGGTTCGATGCCGATGACTGGAACGCCACGAAACGTCCATCGCTACTGATCGCCGGGTGAAGCGAACTGGCGTTGGCCAGCGAGCCACCCACGCCGAGGCTAACCTTTTCGAGCGAACCGTTGGTGCGGTCGATGACAAAAATGTCCGTGATGCTGCTATCGCCGAACACCAGCAGGCTCGACGACTGGAAGGCCACAAAACGTCCATCCCCGCTGATGCTCGGCTCGTCGCTGGAACCATTCCCTTCGGCTCCCGAGGCCGTCATGCTCGCGCGGCCGATCGGATAGGTTGTGCCGCCGGGCAGGGTTTGTTCCCAACCGTTCTGAGCGACTTCGCCAAGCGTGTAGTCGCCCGCCGCCAGGCCAGAGAGAATGTACCTGCCGTCGCTATCGGTCACCGCGCTCGGCTCGCCGCTGTCGAGTTGCCCGTTGCGATTGGCGTCCGCGTAGATACTCCAGCCCATCAAGCCAGGTTCACCGGCGTCGCGCGCGCCGTTGCCGTTGAGGTCGTTCCACTTCGTCCCGGAGATGCTGCCATTGCCAGCAGCGTCCGAGGCGCTCAAGGCAGGACTCGAAGCTGGCGACGCCGGCTGCAGAAGAGCATCTGCCGCCTCAAGCGAGATCAATTGGTCGCACCATAACTGCGAAGCGACTTGCGACGAGTCGGGTGAGACGGGAGCCATCTGACCAGAGGTCCCGGGGTCCAGCCCGAGATCCGCGGTCAGCAGCTGCCGTGGTTCCAGCATTTCCGCGGTCAAAGAACGCTGCCAGAGCCTACGCTTGGCTTTCCAAAGCATCGCCTGGGAATCGATTCGCTTCATTCGGTACCGCCCTGCTTTCGCTGCGTCTCGGGCGCAGCGCCTCATGATGGAACGACTTTGCAAAGTGACCAGCGTAGCTCGGGCGACTTCGTAGTCTAAACAAATGCACAGGCACAATCCACCACCATTGGCGGTCGGCCGTGGGACGAGCGCTGGCGCGCGGGGTGCGCGCGGCAAGCTCGCTGCGTAGCTCGCATGGGCGCGCAGCCAGCAGTAGCCAGCTAGGGATGCCCGAGCTCGGCCAGATGCGCCGGCCAGCCGGGAGCGTTCGGACGAGGAAGTCGGCGGCAGATACCAAGCAATTTTTAGCGGCTGTGAACCGGACTACGTTTTACTTCGTACAATGAGTGGCTGGCAGTCGGTCAACCTCTGGCGCCGCGTGGAGCATGTATGGCCCGTCCAAGATCGAAGCACCCGACCAATAGCGAACTGGCGATCCTCCAAGTCCTCTGGCGCGGCGGTCCGCTGACGGTTCGCCAAGTGCACGATGCGGTCGCCGCCGAATCGGGCGTCAGCTACACAACGGTCTTGAAGACGATGCAGATCATGTTGGACAAGGGTCTGCTGACTCGCGATGCGTCCAAACGCCAACATGTCTACCGCGCGAACGTCACCGAGAAGAAGACACAATTGCAGATCGTGCGCGAGGTCTTGAACAGAGCCTTCGAGGGCTCTCTGGCGAAACTGGTTCTCGGAGCCATCCAGAGCAAGGCAACCACGGCCGAAGAACTGCAAGAGATCCAGAAGATTCTGAAGGAACATGCGAAATGACTTTTCCATGGTGCAGCGTCAGCTTCTTGGAGCTCTGGGGCGTCGTGCTGGTCCATGCCACCTGGCAGTTCGCCTTGGTCGCCTGTCTGGTCGCTCATCTGGGACACAAGGCTCGCGCGCCGCGAAGCTTTGGCACGCGTTGCCTGGTGGCCTTGTTGGTTTGCCCCTGGCTCATGCTCCTCACCCTCGTCTTGCTCTCTAGTGGTTGGATGCCGTTCGACTCGGCCCTGCTTGGCCAACGCTTCCTGGGAATTTCAGTCGCCGGTTGGCTGGCACGGCTTTGGCTCTGCGGAGCCGCCGGCGCGGCGGCGCTGTGGCTGGCTGCTTGGCGGCGCGTCCATCGACTTCGCCAGCTGCCCGGACTGCCGCTAGCCGCCTCAGGGCAAAGTGCGCACGCCGAGCGCGGGGTACCGGTTCGTGTGATCGAAACCGCTCTCATTTCAGGGCCAGTGACCGTCGGCTGGCGGCGGCCGATTATTTTGGTTCCGCACCACTGCCTTGAATCACTTACGGCTCAGCAGCTGCAGTTTCTACTCGAGCACGAAAGAGCTCACATCGAGCGCGGGGATTTTTTCTGGAATAGCGTGCAGTCCTTTGTCGAAGTGGCAACATTCTTCCATCCCGCCGTCTGGCTGCTGTCTCGATGGATCCGCCGCGAGCGCGAGTTTGCGTGCGACGATAACGTCCTATCGCTCGGAGCCAACGCAGTGGGCTACGCGCGCACGTTAGCACAGCTCGCGCAGCACGATCACCGCCTCCGGTCCGGCTACGTGGCTGCTCTTGGAGCCCCGCTGAAGGCGCGCGTCGAGAGGCTGCTCACGTGTCAGGTTGCGCCGCGCGTCCACCGCCGGCAGGTGGCGGTATGCTGGCTGACACTGCTGATCGGCCTCGGCGTCGCACTTGCAGGTATCGGCGCCGCGCGGGGGGCTGAGGACGATGAGAAAATCCAGCCTGGTCCAACTGCCGGCACTGCCTTTCTGAGCGTCCACTGCTGCCCACAATAAACGAATCGAACTGGCGATGCCTGGCGACCAAAGGCTGGGCATTTTTTTCTGTCCTGTAGTACGATGGATTTCGTAGATTGGAGCGTGTTCGATGGTCCAGTTGATGTTGTTGTTGAGCCTGTTTGCCGCCGTGGCCGAGGGTGAACCCCGCATTAGTATCCAAGGGGAGGGCAATGCCGAAGCGGTACCCGACATTTTCTACCTGGATATCAGCGTCCAGCTGCGCGACCAGGACCTCGAGGGCCTGCGGAGCGAAGTAACGGAGCGCTGCCGTCGAATTGTCGCGGCGGCCAAGTCGTTCGACCTCAACAAAGAGCAGACCTTTACCCGCGAGTTCACGATTCAACCACAGTTTGATAACCAGCGAAAATTCTTGGGGTACACAGCGACCCAGAAATTCCGTTTGGCGCTGAATAATCTTGCACAAGCCGAAAAGCTGACCGCTGCCGTATTAAAGGCCGGCGCGACGACGATCGAACACGCCGAATTCACGGTCAAGGACGCGACAGCCCTGTGGGAAAAGGCGCGCGAAGCCTCCGTCGCTGACGCGTTGCAACGCGCCAAGCGGATGACGGCCGTCTTGGAATCCCGACCCGGCCAACCGCTGCGCATTCTCGACCAGGGTAAGCAGCTGGTTTTGCTCGGCTGTGCCTGGAACAGCGGCGGCGCGACCGAGAGTGGAGGGACAGGGCGCGGGCTGCCGGATGGCGACGGAGCTCACTTCGTGCCCCCCACGGCTGTAAAATTCCAAGTCAAAGTGCAAGTCGACTTTTCAATCGTACCCATTGGCGCCGAACCCAAGTCGTGAAGTCTCAGACGCAAAAAATAGCAGCCTGAAGAGTCAGGGGCAGTCGGGGTGACCGCCCTATCACAGGCAAAGAGTAAACAGCCTGAAGGGATGGGACAGTCGAGACGACTGTCCTACTTACTGCACCCAGTCGATGATCTCCCCGCAAGATTGGCCGTTCGCCTTGTCGCGTTTCTTGCTGTCGGCGGCGAGGTCGGCGAAATACCAGTCACGTCCTGAGCCTCCTTTGAGTTCGTCTTTGGCGTCATCATCCAGCACGGTGCGGCCGGACCCGGCGGCTTGTAACCTCACTCCTGTATTTGCGAGCACTTCGCCGGAGCCGCTCCGCAAGTTGCTGACTCGAGCTTCGTAGCTGCGTGCGGAAGTCCATTCTCGGTGGATGAGCTGAAGGGCGGCTGGGTTTTCGTCATAAGCCGACAAACCACCGATGAGCAGGTCGTCGCCCTTGTCCGCGTTGAGGTCATCCTCGCCGGCCCCGCCGATCAGGATGTCTCGTCCATCGAACTGGCCATCGTCGCAGCCATCGCTGCCCCCGCGCAGTTTGTCGTCGCCGTCGCCTCCGACCAGCACATCGCTGCCGCGCGAGCCATCGAGATCATCATTGCCGGCCTCGCCGAAAATGAAATCGCGGCCACTACCGCCGTCCAACTTGTCCCTTCCATCCCCGCCGTAAAGTATCGAATCAACCTCGACTTCCTTCTCAATCTCGACTTTGTCGTCGTCTCCGGCAAGCATCATGATGATCCGGTCCACACTCGCCGGATCGTACGAGGATTTGATCTCGACCTTCTTCCTGCCCTTGGCCAGTTTCGCGTCCACCTCCAGCGCTCGCGACTTCGATTTACCCTCTAACTTGACGTGGACGTCATCCTTGCCGTCGGTGCCAATGACGTAGAGAACGCGCCCTACCAGGCCGACCCCCTCGACGAAAGCGGTGGTGCTCATGGGAGCCGAACTGCCGCCATCGTCATCAATGGCGACAACCGTGATCGTGAAGATTCCACCCGTCGCATAGGCGCGCTGTCCGGTAAAAGTCTTCGAGACCGGATCGATGGCGACCGGTGTCGCCGCTGAACCATCTCCCCAGTCCACCATGACCACGTGCGTATCGAGCCAGCCTACGTCGCTGAAGGCACCGCTGATCGAAACCAACCCGTCGGAAGATCGCGCATCCAAGGTCCCCGCCGAGGAGCCGACGGAAGTGATAACCGGCGCGACGTTGTTGACCCTCACTGTCGTGCTGGCCGAAGTCATTCCCGCATCATCATCGCTGACCGATAGGCCGATCACGTAACTGTCGCTGGCCGAGCCGCTTGGATTGTCATCCAAGTACTGATGAGTGAGCGTAAAGGTCGTCGTTCCTGCCGGGAACGTGTAGCTTTCAACATTGACCGGCGAGAGCGGATCGCCCCAGTTGACGTTGAGCGTAAAGCTGTCCAGCCCGCTCGCGTCGGTGATCTTGCCCGTCAATGTCGTCACGCCATTCTCGCTGATCGCCGTCGCGACCAGTGCGCTGAGAGTCGGCGCAACGTTGTTCACCGTGACTGTCGTGCTGGATGAAGTCGTCCCCGTGTCGTCATCGCTGACCGATAGGCCGATCACGTAACTGTCGCTGGCCGAGCCGCTCGGATTGTCGTCCAAGTACTGGTGAGTGAGCGTAAAGGTGGTCGTTCCCGCCG
>JBQCJB010000362.1:0-2158 GCA_051953155.1 Aureliella sp.
TCCGCACGCCATCGCTGCCAACGCTCTGGATGCGCCCCAGCCGCCGACTCCAGCCCGTGCTCACGCGCCGGCCGAGGAGGCGACTCAACCGCCCACTCGGCCCCGTACGCTCGGGCCGCTGAAGATCGGGCCGCTGGTCATCGACCCGCCGATCCTGCAGGCGCCGATGGCTGGCTACACCAACTACGCTTTCCGGCAAATCGTTCGCGAGTACGGCGGAGCAGGTTTGCAAGCGACCGAGATGGTCAATGCCAGCGGGTTTGTGTGGCTGGACGAACACGAGGCCGAGCATCCCGATCGCCTGTGGGGCGTGCGCGACGAACCGCGACCTCTGGCCGTGCAAATCTGGGACAACGATCCCGAAAAAATGGCCAAGGTCGGCCGCCGCTTGGTTGAAGACTACCGGGTGAGTGTCGTCGACATCAACTTTGGTTGTCCGGTCAAACAGGTCACCGAGCGGGCGCACAGCGGTTCTTATCTGCTGCGGTATCCCGACCGCATGGCCCAGATCATCTCGCGCTTGGTCGAGGTCTGCCATCCGACCCCCGTGACGGCCAAGATCCGCTTGGGCTGCACGCATGAGACACGCAATGCGTGCCAGATCGCCCGCGTCGTCGAAGACTCTGGAGCCGCCGCCCTGACGGTGCATGGCCGCGTCGCCGAAGATTTTTTCAAAGGCCAAGCCGACTGGGAACGCATTTCCGAAATTCGCCAGCACCTGCGCAGCATCCCGTTGATCGGCAACGGCGATCTGGACAGCGCCGAAAAAGTCGTCCACGCGTTAACGCATTACGAAGTCGACGGCGTCATGATCGCTCGGGCATCGCTCGGCCGCCCCTGGTTGTTCGCCCAGGCAGCAGCCGCTCTCCGCGGCGAACCGATTCCTCCGGAGCCGACGCTCGAGGAGCAGCGGCAATGCATGCTCAGGCATTACCAACTGGTCGTCGAGCGTTTTGGCGAGCAAAAGGGGACGCTGCTGATGCGAAAATTTGCATGCTGCTATGCCCAAGCCAAATACGGGGCGCGGATCTTCCGCACCCAGATGGCCCACGTCGAGACGCCCGCCGATTTCTACCGCGTCGTCGAAGATTATTTCCCTCGCCAAGAAGCTTGAGTGGACAGGCAGATCGGCTGGACAGACGAAGACGTGGGGGATGCAAGAAGAGCTTGTCGCCGCTCGATGCGCGGGTGATCAGCGCCCTCGCTGACGCGTTCGGGTTATGGAAAGAAGACAGTGCACCGAACGAAAATCAGTCTCCCCCTCGCCCCGCTTCGGGGAGAGGGGGCTGGGGGGTGAGGGGCAGCGCTGCCAATCGCGCGTCGATCCGCCCGGATCAACGCCCTCGCTGACGCGTTCGGGTTACTGTTCAGCCGACCTTGGGCAGCTTGGACGCTTCGGGGGTAACGCGGTCGAGGTTCGGCGTGAGGTCGGCTTCGGCTTGGCCAGTGGCCCAGCGCAGGGCGCCGACGACCAGCGACTGGAAGATCGGATTGGTCCAGACGTCCTCGCGGTGTCCCATCGAGGTATAGAAGACGCGACCATCGTGGTGTTTCCGCGCCCAGGTGGCAGGGTAGGGGGGACGGTCGTAGTCGGCGTCTTTCATTCCTTGTGTCTCCTGCACCAGGATGACATGCATGTCGGACGCGAAGTTCTTCAGCGAGTACCACTCTTCGTTCAGATCGAAACCTTCGCCGGCTTTGTCCATGCCCGGGAACTTTGGATCGACCGCTTTCATCCGCGCCGATTGTTGGCGGCCGTGGCGAATGAACTCGCCGCCGAGCATGGCAAGGTAGGGATCAACTTCGTCGCGCGACTGGTTCTGCCACTGTCCGCCCTTGCTGTGGAAGGTGTCGCTGGCGCAGTGGCAGCCGACGAAGCCCTTGCCGCCGGCGACGGCGTCGAGCAGCGCCTTCTTGCCCGCGGCCGACATGGGCGGCGTGCCGTCCACGCTCTTCTCGGCCGTCAGGTCGCCCTGCGACTCGAAGAGGAAGCCGTCGAACTTGGGGAAGTCGGCCGACTCGAAGACCCGGCCGTCCTTCTCGCAGACGACCTCGAAATTGTGCTTGCCGCCCAACTCGGTGACGATGGTCTCGGCCAGCGAGAGCTTGCCGCCCTTGCGGCGGACGCAGTCGTGCTGGAAGCCCTGCGAGCGGGTGT
>JBQCJB010000363.1:0-3816 GCA_051953155.1 Aureliella sp.
GCCGTCCGCCCCACAACCGTCGGGACCTGGACCGGAGGGCACCGACAAGCCGCGTGGGCCGGGCGAGACGGATTTGTCCTCGGCCAGCCAACGGGAATTGCAGCTGGACATCAAGTCGCAAATCGAGCAGTTTGGCGTCAGCCGCACGCTGCGGCGCATCGTTGAAAAGGCTCTGAAAGAGCAGCGAGCACAAGCTGGCGCGGCCAATGCGCAGCCGGATTCCGGCGGAGCCGAAGCCGCCGGCACGGCTCCAGGCATGTCGCTGCCTGCGGCCCCTACGGCTCGCAGCGTCTCGGCAACTACCGCGACCGCCGCCGCGAGAGCCGCCACCGCCGCCGCGCGGTCGACGACCAACAACTGGTCTCCCTCGCGCATCCGCTTGCCCGAATCGAAGTGGACGCAGTCCGCATCGCGGGCGCTCCGCGACGTGTGGCAATCGATTGCGACAGCGCCGCCGGCCAGCCGAGCTAGTGCCTCGGCACCAACCGCGGCGGCCGGCGTTTCCGCATTGCGACGCGAGTTCCATGTCACCCAGCGTGGGTTGGTGGTCTTCGCATCGGCGGTGCTCATCGCCCTGGTAACAATCGCGCTCTTGCGGGCTCGGTTAAATGTGGGCCAAGCAACTCAGGAGCAGTCGGCCGAAGTGCGTTGGGCCCGGCAGGTGCTGGCCGAAGGAGTGCGGACGCGCGCCGATGTGGTGCGGGCCTTCCATCGTCTGGTGCTGCGAACTGCGCAACCGGTTTCCGCTTGGTGGACACATCGCCGGGCCGCCGCCCGCCTGGCCGAAGCCACGCCCCAGATTTCAACGGCGCTCTCGGAACTGTCGACGATCTATGAACATGCGCGGTACATGCCGCCGGAGATTGAACTGACCGAAGAACAACTCGGCCGCGTCCGCTGTGCCCTGGAAACCTGCGCCGCGCAGCGCGTTTCGAGCTCCCCGGCATGAGTCGCCACCTGACCTGTTAAACCCATGCGCAATCCTCTCTGCCTTTTGCTCTGCTATGCCGTCGGGTGGCTGTGCGCGATCACCCTCCCCTGCAGCCGAACGTGCGCGCAGTTGGCCGACATGCCGGCGACCGACGAAGAGTGGCATTTTCGCCTGGATCTGTTCCAGTTGCTTTTGGAAGAGCAAGGACTGACCGAACAACTCGACCTCGACGTTGCTCTAGCCCAGCCTCGCGGATCGGTTATCGTCGTCACCGGCGCGGTCGAAAAGAACATGCTGCCGTGGAATCGTTTACTGCGGTTCATCGAAGATGGCGGGACGCTGCTGCTGGCGTCCGACAAAGACGTTTCACTGCCCGGCATCGGCAGGTTTTATACCGGACCGGTGATCGGGACAGACCCGAGCACGCGATACCGCAGTTTCTCCGATTGCGTGCGCGTCTCGGAGATCACCAACGCCGAAGGCATGTTCAAATCCGTAGGTACGATTGTCACCAATCGTTCGACCTGGTTTTTGCCCGAAACTCGCGGAGCGTTCCAGTGGCAAACCGTCGCCCAGTTTCCGAGAGAATGTTTGCCCGAGGCCAGTCGCGGCAAACCGCTGTTGGCGCTCGGGCGGCCCGTCTCGGGCGGCCGGGGACTGATCGTCGTCAGCGCCGACGCCAGTCTGTTGACCAACGGTATGCTCTGGCACGGCGACAATGCGGTCCTGGCCATCCGACTTGCGTCGCTACTTAGTCGCGGCGACAAGCGTCAGTTAGTGTTCATCGCCGACGGCCAAATTCTCGGCAACGCTCGCGACCGCCTGCCTCCTCCTCCCAGCAGTTCCAACCCGAATCGCCCGCCCCAGGCGAAGCCACCCGAGCCGCAGCTGTCGCAGATGCTCAAGCTGGTCAATGCCGTGGTCAAGGAAGTGGTCGACTCGAACGTCATCAACGAGACGCTCAAGCAACAGCCGCGCAACGTGCGTGCCTGGCGGTATTTTCAGTTATTGCTCGTAGTGCTGACCGCCCTGTTTTTCGCTTGGGCTCTCATCAAACTGCTGACCAGTGGCACGCTGCGACCGATTCTGCTGCGCCGCCGCCGGATGCGTTCGGCGTACGAACTGCAGGCCACTGTCGGTGGCGACCAAGCGGGCGATTACCGGCAATCGGCTGGCTATCTGGCTCGCGAGTTCTGCCGTCAATTGACCGGTTCACGCTCGTCGGCCGACTGGCAGAAGTATGCCGCCAGTCTGTCAGCGAGTACTTCTGCCTTGCCAGGCGCCGACCAACGCGAGCTAATCCGCATCGTCGACATGGCCAGTCGCGGCTGCCGAGTCCGCATGTCGAGCGCCGACCTGCAGCAACTAGGCAAGACGCTCGCCGTCCTGCGTATCAAAACTGGCAACGTCGCTCACGCCTGAGTGCCAGATTGAACGCTCTTCCGTACGCTCCGCTTCGGTCTGCTTCGAAGAGGGAATCTTTTCTTCGACTTATCTGCTTTCTTCATAACCCGAATGCGTAAGCGAGGGCGCTGATCCGGGCGGATCGACGCGCGATTGGCAGCGCTGCCTCTCACCCCCCAGCCCCCTCTCCCCGAAGCGGGGCGAGGGGGAGACCGATTTTCGTTCGGTGCAGGTAGCTTGTCTTCCTCTGTTTTCTGTTCATAACCCGAACGCGTAAGCGAGGGCGCCGATCCCTGGGGCATCGAGCTGTGAAGAGTTTTCCTTGGCCCGTTCCAGCGACAGCTTCTCGCGCAAACGGTAAGGGAATGGGCACACGGTGAGGAGCGAGCCGATAGTACAATAAAGCATTACTAATGCCAGGCAGAAAATCCATTTCCCGAACGGAAGTCCGCTATTTGTGTCAGCACTCAACCTTGATCAGCTCGCTCAGCGCGTACGCACCCTTCGCTCGAAAGTTCAGGAGTCCGTCAGTCAGGTCGTCGTGGGGCTGGAGGCCGTCACCGATCAACTGCTGATGGCCATGCTGGCCAGCGGACACGTCTTGTTGGAAGGCGTTCCGGGGACGGCCAAGACGACGCTCTGCCGTACGTTCTCGACGGTCCTGGGGATCCATTTTGAACGCGTGCAGTTCACTCCCGATCTACTCCCTTCCGACGTGACCGGCACGCAGGTGCTCGACCGGCAAACCAGCGACTTCGTACTCCGCAAAGGCCCCGTCTTCTGCCAACTGCTGCTGGCCGACGAGCTCAACCGGGCCCCGGCTCGGACGCAATCTTCTTTGCTCGAAGCGATGCAAGAACGGCAGGTGACGATCGAGGGCAAGACGCTGCCGCTGCCCGAGCCGTTTTTGGTTTTGGCGACTCAAAACCCTATCGAACAAGAAGGCGTCTATCGCCTGCCCGAAGCTCAGCTCGACCGCTTCCTGTTTCGCATCCACGTCGGCTATCCCGACCGCGAAAAAGAAATCGATATGCTCGACTTGCACAGTCGCCCGGCGGCGCAGTTGGCGGGCGTCACCAGCGCCGAGGAAATCGTTTCGATCCAGCGGCATCTG
This sequence comes from Aureliella sp., assembly GCA_051953155.1. GTDB lineage: Bacteria > Planctomycetota > Planctomycetia > Pirellulales > Pirellulaceae > Aureliella. The sequence continues at coordinate 3,450 of JBQCJB010000363.1, forward strand.
GACGATGTCTTCAGCAGTCGCGAGTTGAAGGCCTACATCGTCGATCTGGTCCGCAACAGCCGCGTTCAAAGCGATCTGCTGCTGGGTGCCAGCCCGCGAGCCGCGATCAATTTGATGAAGGCCGGTCGCGCCCATGCCTTGCTCCAGGGTCGCGCTTTCCTAACGCATGAGGATATCCAGGCCATCGCCCTGCCGGTGCTGGGCCACCGCTTGATTCTCCGGCCCGAATCGGAAATGGATGGCAAGACGGTCGAAGCCATCGTGCAGGAACTGATTCGCTCGGTACCGGTCTTGAAGGATTCCGGCCCATGACCAATCGAGCTCGCACGCTCGCGCTGCTGGCGCTGATCGGGCTCTTTCTCGGGTC
>JBQCJB010000364.1:0-6793 GCA_051953155.1 Aureliella sp.
TGATCTCGAAGACCTGTTCGCCGCGGGGCGTGACGTGTTTGCGCCCTTCGACCTCGACAGCATCGCCGACGTCGACCAAATCCGTGATGCGCCGGCCCATGTGGGGCGGGAAATGAATCTGCAGGCCGTTCTCCAGCAGCAATCCGTCGACATCCTCGTGATCGTTTTTCAGCAGTGACTTGACCTTACCCCGTTCCGACATAACCGACTCCTTTTCCACGTGCCGGGCTTCCTGAGCCCACAAAGACTTGACGCTGGTAGCCTGAGTCGCTGCCAGCGCGATACCGACACCTACGGTTCCCATCGCCAGAAAACCAGCCCATCGAGTGAAACGCATGATCGTTCCTTTCGCAAAAGATCTCGGTGGTCGCCCCGGGGCGCAACCAACGCCCCGGCCCGCTTCGCCCACCTCTGCGAAACATCTTAGGAGCCGAATCTTAATGCCCGATGAGAGCCAAGAAACACCTGGAATTGGACATCGCCGTCGCAGCCGACTGCCGCCTAGCATGTATGCATCGGTCGCACGCGTCACCAGCCAGATCGCCGGCGCCTTTGTTGCTCCGCACTGAGGAACTAAGCCAGCCGACGAACGTCTCCGAAGAGCAATTCGCTGCAAGCCTCGAGCGCCTACGTGCGATCCACAAAGCAGCGGATCCTCACTTCGACGATAGCCGCGGCTCGCTCTATAGCGGCCGGGGCGAATGAGAGTCTTACTCGCTTACGAGACGAGCGCGGAATCTTCGATCACTCGATTGCGCTCGATGCTTAGATTTCAATGCGGATGGGGAGGGATTCGAACCCCCGGTACGGTCACCCGTACAGCGGTTTTCAAGACCGCCGCCTTAAACCACTCGGCCACCCATCCTTTGAAGGCTGGCGAGGTGGGCAATTCTAATGGGAAGATCAGCGAAAATCGACCCCAAGCCCGGACGTGCGCTCGAGGACAAGCATCTATTGTCGGCTTGCGCGGCTTGCTTGCCTGATCGAGAGCGGGCCGTCATAGTGAAAGTGCACGTCGCACCGGGCGACGCGGCTGGCGTGCTCGAGTTGCTCTTCCTTTATTCTCCTGGCTGGCATAGTGCACTATGAATCGCTGCTGGAATGACCAACGTGAACAGCTTCGCTGGCGACTGGGCTGCTGGTCGGCTTGCCTGTCGAGCTTGCTGATCTTGACCGCAGCGGGCAGCGCGGGGCGGTTGGCCGCCCAGGAAAAGGCGTCGACTGCCGGTACGACTACCAACGCGACTACCAATGCGACGGCTGGCGCGAGTGCGGCTGTGGACAAGCCACAGTCGACCGGTGAGGTTCCGTCGGGCGAGCCAGCCGGTTCGCTGCGTCGGCCGAAAATTCCGCCGGCGCGACCGACCTATATGGGGCGGCACATCGCTCAGACGATGAGCTTTCACGGCGCCAGCTGGCTCATTCGTAGCGAGCGCGAGCAGGAGGAACGGCCGTCACAAGTGCTGCCACAGCTGGAACTCAAGCCAGGTATGACCGTTTGCGACTTGGGCTGCGGCAACGGCTTTTACTCGCTCGCCATGGCCAAACTGGTCGCCCCGGGCAAAGTGCTGGCGGTCGATATCCAGCAGGAAATGCTCCATCTGCTGAAGCTGCGGGCCGACGAGGCCAAGGTCGACAATATCCGACCGCTGCTGGGCACCGCGGTCGACCCGCAGCTGCCCCCCGCCTCGGTCGACCTGGTGTTGCTGGTCGATGTCTACCACGAATTCTCCCACCCTCGGGAAATGCTCCTGGCCATTCGCCGGAGTCTGAAAGCCGATGGCCGGATTGCGTTGCTGGAGTACCGCGAGGAAGATCCGCTGGTGCCGATCAAGCCAGCGCACAAGATGAGCAAGCGGCAGATTCTCAAGGAATACACCGCCAACGGACTGCGGTTGGTCAAGGAGTATGACGAACTGCCGTGGCAACACTTGATGTTCTTTCAGGCAGACGCCGATTGGCAGCCGCCGTCGGGGGGAGACAAATGAACAGGATGGCCGTCTGAGAAAACCGCTAATTGGGCGGCGGGCCTCCAATCACGTATGGCAGGGATCGGGGCCAAGGCTACAATGCTTGGATATTTCCCCGCCCACGCTCGAATCGCTGCCTGGGCGCGACCGCAGCCACAGACCGCTCGCATGAGGGGGTCTCCGCTCGAATTAGGCAGGCTGCCGGGGGGAAGTTGGGACGGGTTTATCCGAGGCTGGTTTGCTTCAACTGGAGATTTCGAGTGCAAATCAATGTATCCGCGCGTCATGGATCACTGAGCGGACCGGACAACGAGTTGATACGCGAGAAGGCAGAAAAGTTGCGGCGGTTTCATGACCGCATCAATGCGATCGTCATTACGGTCGATTTCCAGCATCAAGACAATCCGTGGCTGGAAATCAATGTCTCGGCCGAGCACGCCCCGGAATTTGTGGCTTCGACCAATGCCCCGACGGTAATCGCCGCGATGGACGGAGCGATGGCCAAGGTCGAGCAGCAACTTCGCAAGCACAAAGAGAAGCTGACGGGTCACAAGGCCTCGAGCATCAAACATATTTCTTCCAACGAGCAGACGCGGGAGGAGTAGCCAGCAGTTGCGGCAGTCCTCCGGGGTGCGGCTGTTCTATCTGGGAGTTGGTGTCGGTGAGCCAGGGTTGCATTGCGCGACCGGCATTCCACCGCAGCCCGACGTCCTCGGAGGCCCTTCCCCGAGCCACTTGCCCGCTGGCGATCGCTCCCGGGAATCGTCGGAAGTTTCGAGAAAGGAACCATCGATGAAGTTTTCAGATTTCGTAAGCAGCGGCGCGATTCGCGCGGAGCTGACGTCGGTTGACAAAGAGTCGGTCATCGGCGAACTGGTCGACTCGCTGCAGGCAGCCGGCGAGATCAGCGCGGCCGATCGCGACGACATCGTCAAGGCGATTCTCAAGCGTGAGGAGCTGGGCAGCACCGGCATCGGCCGCGGCATCGCCGTGCCTCACACCAAGCACCCGAGCGTCAACAAACTGGTCGGCACCGTCGGCGTCAGTTCCGATGGCGTCGAGTTCGACAGCCTCGATGGCGAGAAGGTGCAACTGTTCTTCCTCCTGGTCTCGCCGCCGGATCGCCCCGGCGATCACTTGCGAGCTCTAGAAAACATTTCGCGTCAGCTGCGGGACGAAACGTTTTGCCGTTTCCTCAAGCAGAGCAAGACGACCGCCGACATCATGCAATTGCTCGAAGAAGCGGACAACAATCAATTTGGCTAGGCTGATTGCAAGAGCCAACTCGAACGCACAGATTTTCAAGGCTCTCGGAAAACGGTTTGGTTGATGGAAACAACGTCCAGTCAGACGGTAGTCGTGCTCAATCGCCTGGGTTTGCACCTGCGCCCGGCCGATTTGCTGGTGCGCACCGCCATGCGTTTTCAGAGTCAGATCGAGATCGAAAAGGATGGTCAGGCAGTCGACTGCAAGAGCATCCTCGGCATTTTGACATTGGCCGCAGCCCAGGGAACGCAGCTGAACCTGCGAGCCAGCGGTTGCGATGCGGTGGAAGCTGTGCAGGCGTTGTCCGAGTTGTTCGCGCAAAGTTTTCATGAAGACGACACGGAGGTTGCGTCACCTCCAACCACGAACTGAACTCACCTCCAACTTAGAATGCACACCGCGATGCTCCCGACAGAAGACTCCTCTCGAGCCGGCCGGTGGGCCGCGCGTCGCCGCCAACAGCGGGCGGTCGCCAGCCGTCGCCACCGCTGGGCGCTGAGAGCCGAGCGGGTGGCTCGCACCTTGTTACCATGCTGGAACTGCAAGGCATTGCGGTCTCGCCCGGGGTAGCCATTGGACAGGCGCTGATCCTCGACCAGGAAGGGTATAGGATCACCCGTTGCCAAGTTGCCTCGGCGGACCTAAAGAACGAATCGGAACGACTTCTTCAAGCGATTGAAGCTGCGTCGGTACGCCTGGAGCGCGATAGCGAAAAATCGGCGCGCACCCTCGGCCAACACGTCGGCAAGATCTTCTCAGCCCACCAACAGATCCTGCTTGACCCGAGCCTGCACAACGAGATCAGGCATCTGATCAACGACGAAGGCTACAGCGCCGAGTACGCCGTCTCGACCGTCTTCAGCCGCTATGCCCAAGCCTTCCGCCGCATGGGCTCGTCGATCATGGCCGAGCGCGCCCTCGACATCCGCGACGTCGAGCGGACGCTGCTGGAAGCCCTCGGCGGCCATCCGACCGAGGATCGCCTGGCCAAAGGCGAGACCGGCGTGTTGGCTTGCCACGACTTGACGCCCCGCGAAACGGCTCGGCTGGATCGCGAACGGGTGCTCGGTTTCTGCACCGAGATCGGCGGGGCAGGGGGGCACACGGCCATCGTCGCCCGCGGGCTCGAGATTCCGGCCGTCGTCGGCCTGGGCGCATTCATGCACCGCCTCCGCGGCAGCAGCACGATCATCGTCGACGGTTACCGCGGACGCGTGATCATCAATCCCGACGAGAGCGTTCGTCAGCAGTATCTCGAGCGTCGCGAGGACCGGCAAAGTCACGCAGCCAAACTGGCTTCCAACCGCGACCTGCCGGCGGTAACCAAGGACGGCACCGAGGTCCGCCTGATGGCCAACATCGAGTTTCCCCACGAAGTCAAAGCTGCCTTGGCTCGCGGCGCAGCCGGGGTCGGGCTCTACCGCACGGAATTCCTCTACCTCGGCTCAGCGACCGAGCCGACCGAAGAGGAGCACTACCAGGCGTATGCATCGGTGGCCAGCGAAATGGCTGGCAAGCCAGTCGTCATTCGCACGCTCGACCTGGGCGCCGACAAAATGGGCCACAAGCAACTGGTCGAACAGGAACACAATCCGTTCCTCGGTTTGCGGAGCATTCGGCTCTCGCTCCGCAATCCTTCGCTGTTCCGCACGCAGCTCCGGGCCGCGCTGCGGGCAGCAGCCGGCAGCAACCTGAAGATCATGTTCCCGATGATCACCACGCTGCATGAACTCCGCACGGCCCGGATGGTGCTGCGGCAAGTCGTCGATGACCTGTGCGAAGAGGGCATCAAAGTGCCGACTGACGTACCGGTCGGGATGATGGTCGAAGTGCCGGCGGCTGTGCTGATGCTCGAGCGTTTCCTGCCGGAGGTCGATTTCATCAGCATCGGTACTAACGACCTGACGCAGTATGCCTTGGCGGTCGACCGCAGCAACGAGTACGTGGCCGACCTGTATATGGCCGTCGACCCGGCGGTCTTGCGCTTGATCAAGATGTCGGTTGATTTGGCCATCGCTCACGGGGTCGACGTGAGCGTCTGTGGAGAGATGAGTTCCACGCCTGCGTATGCGTTGTTGCTGGTGGGCTTTGGCGTGCGGACGCTCTCGGCGCCGCCGTCGGCATTGCCGAGCGTCAAGCATGCGATTCGCGCCGTGACGCTCGAGCAGTGCAAGACGCTGGCGGCGCGGGCAATGGAATTCGAAACGGCTCGCGAGGTGGATGCCTACCTGATGTCCCATTTTGCGGCGCTGGTTCCTGAACTAGCGCTGGGAGAGTGACGGCATGAGCAAGCAACGAGTGCGCATCCACTTCACCAAGACGGGCGATCTGCGATGGATCAGTCATCGCGACCTGGCGCGTGTTTGGGAACGGCTGCTACGCCGCGCCGGATTGGAACTGGCCTTCAGCGAAGGCTTTCACCCCAAGCCCAAGATCAGCTTCCCCTCGGCGCTGGCTCTGGGCATCGTAGCACTGGATGAAATTGTCGAAATGGATTTGATCGGTCCGGTCGACCTCGCGCTGGCTCGCCAAAAGATTGCCGAGCAAATGCCGGAGGGCATGCAGTTGCTCAGCCTCAGCGAGATGCCGGCCGGGGCAGGCAAAGCCCTGATCGTGGCTGCCAGTTACGAGATCCAGCTCACGCCCGAGCAAGCCGAGACGGCCGGACGGCGGCTGGCCGAACATCTGCAAGCGGGCAAGGTGAGCGTCGAGCGCGACGGCAAGACTTTGACCGCAGCCTTCGACCAACCTCATTTCCACATCGACTGCAAAGGCGACGTACTGCGATTTACGTTGCCGACCACCGCCCAGGGTTCGCTCCGACCAGGCGAACTCCTCGAGGCACTCGGTATCGCTCACGTGCTGCCCGACGGCGCAGTGCTCACGCGCACCAGCGTGCAACTGTCGCCGCAGCGCAGCGGGCCAACTGCCGGCGGCCAGCCAGACTCTGCCGCCACGGCGGCTGGCCAATAAAAAACCATTGAACAACCATAACGTTCAGGAAGAAAAACTACATGCGAAAAGAAATGCTCATCAACGTGTCACAGCCCGAGGAGTGCCGCATCGCGGTCCTCGAAGACGGTTCGCTCGAGGAGCTGTACACCGAACGCGCTAGCCAAAACAATTTCGCCGGCAACATCTACAAGGGCCGGATCGTCAATCTCGAACCGAGCATCCAAGCCGCCTTCGTCGACTTCGGCGTCGGCCGCAACGGCTTCTTGCACGTCAGCGACGTCGAGGCCCAGTACTTTCGGCAGGCCGGCTACGATCCCGATGAAATCGCCGACGGCATCTACCCGGGGGCGGACATCGATGACGATGACGACGAACCCAAGCGCCGCAAGCCCATGCGAGGAAATCGCCCGCGTTTCAAACCGCCGATCCAGGAAATCTTCAAACGCGGCGACGAAGTGCTGGTCCAGGTCATCAAGGAAGGCATCGGCACCAAGGGACCGACGCTGAGCACCTACATCAGCATCGCCGGCCGCTACCTGGTCCTGATGCCCGGCCTGAACCGCATCGGCGTGTCGCGCAAGATCCAGGACGACGAGCAGCGC
>JBQCJB010000365.1:0-2712 GCA_051953155.1 Aureliella sp.
AAGCGATGATAACCGGCAGCCGTAGTGATCACAATGAGCGAACGACGAGCGCCTCTCGATGCATGTTCCCCCGTATCCCTTGCGATTAATACCAGCGTTTCGCAATTATTTGTGGGGTGGCAGGAAACTGGCCACGCACCTGGGCAAGCCGATCCCGAGCGAGGGCACCTGGGCCGAGAGCTGGGAGATCGTCGACCATGCCGAGCATGAAAGTCTGATCGCCAACGGCCCGCTGGCCGGACAAACGCTCGGACAACTCATGCGCAGCGACCGCCAGTGGCTGGTCGGCGATGCGCCGGCCGTCGCCGGGCGCTTTCCCCTGCTGCTCAAATACCTCGACTGCCAACGCGTGCTGAGTGTCCAGGTGCATCCCGAGGACGAGTACGCCCTGGCGATGAATCCACCCGATCTCGGCAAGACCGAAGCCTGGTATATCGTGTCGGCCGAACCGGGCTCGATCCTCTACGCGGGGCTGAAGCCGGGCGTCGGACGCGACGAACTGCGGGCTGCGATCGAGGCGGGGCAAACCGCCGAGTGCCTGCATGCGATGGAACCCAACGTGGGCGATTGCGTGTTCATTCCCGCCGGCACCGTCCACGCCCTCGGGTCAGGACTGATTGTGGCCGAGATCCAGCAAGCCTCCAATACGACGTTTCGCTTGTACGACTGGGACCGAGTCGACGATCAAGGCAAGTCGCGGCCGCTGCATATCGAACAGTCGCTCGAGACGATCGATTTTTCCAGCGGGCCTCGAGTCTGGCAGGTCCCCCAGCAACTGGACGAACCGGGCCGCGAACGCTTGGTGGAATGCGACAAGTTTTCGTTCGACCGAATCACCGGCGTCCCGCAAGTCCAGCTGGGCGGCGACGGGCGGTTCCACATCCTGACCGTTCCGGAGGGCCGAGCCAAGGTCCGCGCCACGGCCGGAGCCGCCCCTGAAAAGCTTGAGCGTGGCGAGTCGCTGCTGCTACCGGCCAGCTTGCCCGCGGTCGAGATCACTCTCGAGCCCGGCGCGACGCTGCTGGAAGCCAGCATCTAAACCAGGCAAAACGCTACCGCCGGCGCATCCCCACTGTTCGGCAGGCGAGCCCTCGGTTCGCCCGCTAGAGGTCGCGAATCGTTCGACTTGGCGACTTCTCCTTGTCGAATCCATTGCTAGCCTTAAGCCCCGGTTTCGACCGAGTCTCGCCGTGCGCGGCCTAGCGGAGTGGAACTCCCGGACGCGTCCTTTGGGGGCGGCGGCGGCAGTCGAGCGGCCGGATTGGGCTGGGCGGCCAGATGCAATGATTCTAGGATGCGGTCACGGAAAGGAATTCCACTATGTCGCGTGCACTGATGTTGGGGCTGTTAGCGCTGAGCGCGGGGTGCGCCAACCGCGCGGGGTGGGGCTTTCCGTGGGGTCAGGGAACGATCGATCGCCAAAACAGCCGGGCGGTCATCCACGATCCTTACCCGCTGAACGATATCGGCCCGGAAGTCGTCGGCGGTCGGCCGCGCGGCTACATGAATCCCCTGCCCGAGGCCAAGCGGAACCAATTGACTGGCGAGCCGCAGTTCCCGCCAACCTTCCAATTCCCGCGTTAACCGGGTGCGACCAATTCGGCGCTATCCGACCGGCGGCGCGGCAGGTATGATGTCGTTAGCTCTCGTGCTTCTGATTTCGTGCCCCCGGATGCCTCATGCCCCGCAAAAACAAGTCGACTGCCCCTGCAGCCCCGCGCCCGCTGACAGGCCCTCAGCGACTGAATAAAGTTCTCGCTGCCGCCGGTCTCGGCAGCCGCCGCGACTGCGAACAACTGATTCTCGACGGCCGCATCGAAGTCGACGGAAACCCGGTGACCGATCTGGCCACCAAAGTCGATGTCGAAACGGCGAAGATCACCTTCGACGGTAGCCAGTTGAAGACGTTCCGTCCCGTCTACTACGCCTTGCACAAACCGACTGGCGTCCTGTCGACCAATCGCGACCCCAGCGGCCGCATGCGGGCCATCGATTTAGTAAACGTCAAAGAGCGCGTCTTTTCCGTCGGTCGCTTGGACCGCTTCAGCGAAGGTCTGATGCTGCTGACCAACGACGGCGAACTGGCCCAGCGGCTGGCCCACCCGCGCTTCGGCGTGCAGAAGCTCTATCTGGCGACCGTGCAAGGCGAAGTGACCCAAACCGACCTGGAAAAACTGGTCCGCGGGGTGCGCTTGGCCGAAGGTTTTGCCAAGGTCGACGCCGTCAAGCTGCGCCGCCAACGCCCCGGAGCGGCCGAACTGGAAATCGCTCTGTCGGAAGGCAAGAACCGCGAAATTCGCCGGATACTCGCGCGGCTGGGACACAAGGTCGTCGGCCTCAAACGCTTGGCGATCGGCCCACTGCGACTGGGACAACTGCCCGTCGGCGGCTGGCGACCGCTGACGCGCGAAGAAGTGCTGGCCCTCTATTCGACCACCGCGCAGCGCAAGAAACGTCGCGGTATGGCGCGGCCTCCGCGCGGCACGCCTCGCGATGCCTCCGAAACAGACAACCTCGCCGCGGGAGCGACCGTCGGCCAGTTCCATCAGCCGTTCGATGACGAGGATGATGACGACTTCGGTGCCCTCCCCTCGTTCGACGATTCGTCCGACGACGATTTCTCGATCGACGAAGGGGACGACGATGAAATCATTGCCCTGAGCGACCAATCGGTCGTCGGCACGGTGATCGCTTACGACGACGAATCCGACA
>JBQCJB010000366.1:0-7078 GCA_051953155.1 Aureliella sp.
TGCCGCCACCGCCGCCAAACTCGCCTCCGCTTCCTCCGTCACGACCATAACCACCACCGCCGCCCCCTCCGAACTTGCTGCCGCTGAATCCGTCGCTCATAGAAGCCCTTCCTCCATCGCCACCCTCGGGCGCTCCTGGGCCGCCGAAGGACGAACCTGTGTTGCCGCCGTTAGACAGGCCACCGCCTCCACCGCCACCTCTGTATATGGAGGAACCGCCCTGCCCGATTAATCCGCCGCCGCCACCACCGCCGTAGGACGTGGCCGACCCGCCATTTCCATGAAGTCCGCCGCCTCCGCCGCCACCGGATGCTCCGGAGTTGCCGCCGCCAGCGCCACCTGTCGCCGCATTGCTATCGAAGTGAACGTTCTTCAGCGTGACGTTGGCTGTCGCATCGACGAATACCGCGCCTCCAGCTCCCAACCCGCCGCCACCGCCGGAGAAGCCCGTGCCACCCTGCCCTCCGCGCGCCATGCCGTGCTGAATCGTCAAATCGCTGATCGTCACCGTACCGTTCTCGATAAAGAAGGGCCGGTACTGGCTCTGGCCGTCGACCGTCGCGCCGCTGCCGTTGATCGTCAGTTGGGCGCCGCTGGCCAGCGAAATGATGGGCATGAACGAGCCGACGGCGATCGAGCCCACGCTGCTGTCGATCGTGATCGAATGCGTGCCCGAGCCAGCCGCGTTGACTTGGGTAATCGCATCGCGGAGCGACCCAGGCCCCGAGTCGGCGCTGGTCGTCACCGTCAGATTGAGATTTGTCGGTGGCAACGCGTGCAGCCAACCCGCCGATGCACTGCTGATCAAGAGCCCTGCCACCAAAGCACGCAAGAACTCGATGCGACGACCCGACATTGATGCCCATCCCTGGCTGAAAAGTCGACAAAGCTAGAAAGCACAGCTCTGTACAACCCTTTCGGAATCTTCGCATCATGCGGCTTAACGCCACTCGATTGGCCGTTACAGCTTTCCGACATGTTGCCAGCGGCTAGGTGTTACAAAACCCGTCGCCCGCAAGGCTTACCGCCACCGGGCTTAGTCGTGTATTCCCAAGCCCTCAAGGATTCGCGGAGCGCATTTATCGATTCGCGACTCGCGCGTGGCGGATTGCTTGGCGGAAGAAAAGTAAAGGACATAGCCGCGTTGCCTGCCCGGCGTGAGTGCCTCCCAAGCAGCCCGCAGCGCAGGCAGCGAGTCGAGCTTTCTAGACAGTTCGTCGGGCAGGACGAGTTCGGTCTTGGCTTGGAAGTCGACTTTCAAACCGGCCTGTTCAATCTGAATGGCTTGGCCAATGTACTTTTTCAAAGTCGCGCTGGCTTGGCGAACCGCTTTGGACGAGGTGAAGCGCACGACGCGCGCGGCCTGAGAGTTTTCGCCCGGCTTTTCTAGAATCTCCGCCGAATCAGTCAGCAAAGCTCCTTTGAAGAAACTGATTTGGGCACACTCTTTCAGAGCGCTGACCATGACGATGTTGCGGCCGTCGAGCGTGTAGCAAGGCATTTTCCATTTCAGCTCTTCGGTCAGTCCGCAAGCCAGCACCAAATCGCGCAACAGTTTCAACTCCGTTTGCCACGCGTGAACTTTGCAGTCCGGCGTCCCGCCCAGCGGACACCGCCCGCAGCCTTCGGCCAGATAGTCATCGATCTTGGGGTTCATGACAGACATTCGCGGTCGACCATTAGGAAGGGAAAGCACCATCGAGCGAAAGTCCGTATTGTAAATGCTCCGTGGCCCAAGCGGTGTGCGGGTTCGAACTCACCGCGTCCCGCGTCGGACGGCGGCCGGAAGAGGACAGTTCAAGGCAAGGGGCGGCACTGTGGCAAAGCTTGGCTTGTACTGTATTGGGGCGTTGCGCGGTTTGGTTTGACAGCCGAGACGGCTGTCCTACTTTGCGCCGAGAACTCGTTGGAGCGTGGCGGCTCCGATGGCTCGCCCTAACTCGAGCCCCGCCAAATTGTCAAAACGAAAGTGGATGCCGCCATAGATGCGACTGACGCCGGCTTCCTCTGCGGCTTGCTCGAAGCTCTCAAAGTGCCGCGTCAGCGCATGCGCAGGCTCGAGCGGCCGCTGCTCAGGGCCGTTGTGGACATCGCTGGCACTGTCGAACGCGACAGTGCCAAAGAGCGAAGTCAGTACGACCGAAGCCGCACCACTGAACGTGCTATGGCCCGATGTATAAGTCGGAAAGGGAGGAGTCTTTATCAGCGGCACCCAGTCAGCGCGCGGCTCGGTCTCAGGGTTTCCGTCGCGATCGGCATTGCGAATCGCGTCGATGGGCCGCCAAAGATCGAACGTATACTTAGCATCCCAAGCCGCGATGCCTGCGTCGGCCATGGCAAGATTGATCAGCGCAAAAGCCCGCGCCGTGTCCACCAGGTCAGTGCCGCGTGCCAAGGTGACATCGGCCGCAATCTGATTCCAGTGGCCGGCAGGAGTGAACGTTCCGCCTCCATCGCTCCAGAAGAGCGCAATTTCCGTTTGTTCGACAGTGCGCTGGCTACTTTCAAAGCTGCCCAGGCGCATCACTTCATCGACCGCTTCGGCATACTCGTCCGACTGTAGCGAAGGTGGTGCAGGCGGTCGGAACTCGCTGCCGCTAGACATGACAAAGGGCCTGACGGCTGGCCATTGCGGCAGCAGTGGTGGCAGGTAATCGGGGAGCGTTCGCTGCCAATGCCCAATCTGGTCGCTCGGGTGATAGACCGATGCAACGTTGACGTCATTGCCCCGCAAGTCAAGCATGGTCCGTCCGACCGATCGACCGAAGTTCAAACTGTCTGTTCGCAATGAACCGCCCGGTGCCTGGGCCAACGTCTCATCGAGCGTCGCTTGCCAGACGGCCACTTCATCTGGTGCTGAATAGAGGGATTTAGCCACCTCGAATCCAGCCGCCGCGGCCGCGACACTGGGATCGATGGCCGCGTCGGGAACTAGCTCTGATTGGTACGAAGCAAATTCCAGCTCTGCGGCATTTGCGGCATTGAACATCGCGGTGTGAATCATCGCCAGATTGCGGGCGACCATCGGCGGCTGCGACGGCACGATTCTGTTGACGTAGGGATCGTTCGAGAACGTATTCCATTGACGGATAATCGTCAGCGCAGCCGCATTCCAGTCCTGGATCGCGTTGCCGCGCCGCACTTCGAGGCTCATCCGAGCCAAGCGTCCCAATTGGTCCACCGATTTGAGTTCGACCAAATGGTATCCCTCGGTAACGGACAATGGCAGTGTGTAATGACCACCCGAATCGGAATGGACCGCGGCCATGCCCGGCACCTCCGCACCATCGACCGTGACGCTGACTAGACTCTCTGGAAGCGTCTGGCCCCCAACGGCGATGCGTTCGGACAGCACCACGCCGTTGCCGTTTGGATCGGAATTCGATGACAGGCCGCCGACGATGAGAGGCGCACGCGGATTGAACGCGTTGATGGCGTTGATGATTAGCAGTGCATCTACGGCCGACACCCAGCCGTCGGCGTTGACGTCGCACAAAAGGTCCGAACCTTCGGCCGGGCGGGACGGCAGCTGCCGCGCTCCGCCGCGATTCAAATCATTGATGACCAAGATCGCGTCCTGCGAAGTCACTAGCCCCGATCGATTCACATCGCGAACGAGTAACGCGTTCGTCCAGTCGCTGGCTAGCAGCCGTCGCGGTTCCAAAGTTTCGAATTGTCTGGGTCGGCTGCGCATGGTGACGCCTGTAATTTAGTGCCGATCGGTTCCCGGCAAAAAGTACGCGGGAAGCAAGTCGTTATCGGCCCTGTCTTGAGCACTTGGAATGATGACGGGCCAAGCGTCCGCACCCAAGCGGCGCTTCGCATCCGCGGTGATGGAATCACTCGTCGTGGCAAACGTCTGGCCAGAGTTAGGCAGCCCGATGAACTCGCCACCCAAGAACCCCGGAATGACCGCGTAGGGCCGTTGTCGCGCATTGACTTCGCTCTTGAGCTTTTCGAGCCGCTCGACCGCTTCGTCGAAGCTGAGCGGCTCTTTCAGAGGAATCTCTTGCTTGAACTTGGCCGAATTCAAAAATGGCGTGGCATCCGTTCCGGATTTCGAAAAGGCAATCGTTTTCCCGTTTAGCGGTGCGCCGGCAAAAAAGTAAAACCTCCCCGTGGCTGGATCTGTCAACATGAGCGACTCATGCGCGCCTATATTAATGGGCGAGTAAAGCCCGATCAGTTTGGCATCCTTCCTTGCGGTGCCTCCCTGCCCTTGTCCCGGCTTGTCATTTTTCTTATTTGGCACCCCACCTCCGCCACCGCCAATTCCGGGTTTGCCGTTACCCGGCAACCCGTTGCCATCGCCCTCCCCACCTCCTCCCGGCTTGCCCTTGGCAGGCCCGTCGTAGCTGTGATCCACGGGCGTTGTCGGCCCATAGACGGGTATCTTGGAAACGTCGGTCACTCGCCCCTTGAGAAGGATCGGAGGCTTGTCGTTCTTTTTCTTATCTCCTTCGGGATCGCGTTTGGGCTTCTGTTTGATGAGACAGAATTTCTTTTGCAGGCCGAACGGATCGGTGTATTGGAGAGGTGCGTTTTCGACGTAGCGATACAGATTCTCGTCCCCGCCCATGAACTCGCTGGGATCCTGACTGATAAAGCGACCAATTGCCGGATCGTAGTAGCGGGATCTATAGAACAGCAGGCCTGATTCATCGTCGTGTTCACGGCCGACAAATCCGAATAGATGATCGACGGCCGCATTGGTCTCGCTTTGCACATCGCCAAAACTGCCGTACACGATGTGGTTAAGCTGCGCGCCGGTCGAATCGAGCTGATCGCGAACGCTGCCCAGGTTGTCCGTCAAATTCCACAGGACGCTGCCATCGGCGCGCTGGTCAGCAAACACTTGGTCCACTTGCAAACCGTGCAGGTAGCGGTGCGTCAGCGAGCCCGAGCCATCGAACTGCAACGCGATGTGGTCGCCGTCGTAAACATACCGCTCCACCACGGGCGCCTGCGGACCCGCTCCGTCGCGATCGATCGATTTGCCGATCCGGTTATCGAACACGTCGTAAACGTAATTCGCGCTGCTCAAAATGGCCAGATTCGCATCGCGCACTGTCAGACCGATCAGTCGGTTGCGGTGGTCATACCGAAATTCCGTAATCTGACCGGTGACACCGTCGACGCGTCGCGTTAGATTGCCTTCGGCGTCATAGGCAAAACTGTCGGTCCCATCGGTTTGTAACCGGTTGTCGGCGGCGGTAACGTAGCCTCCTGCATTGCGGTTGCCGTTGGCATCGTAGCTAAAGCTCTCATCTGCCAGCACAGAATTGTCGGCGCTCAGCAATTGGCCTCGCGCATCGTAGGCGAACGTGCTGATTCCATCGACAGACACCGTTTGTGTCAATCGATCCGCCGCGTCGTAGGACCACTGGTATTCTGCCAACAGGTCGGCAGCATGCTTTTGAATCAACGACACCAGCCTGCCGCCGCTGTCATAGGCGTAGGTCGATTGGGAAACGGCAATCGAGCCGGACGGGCCAGCGGCCTGGTCGAGCGACACCAGTTGGCCAGCTCGGTTGTATACGAACCGCACCTGCTTGGATGCTTGACCGGACTGGGTTAGCTCGGATAGTCGGTCGAGCGCGTCATAGGCGTACGCCGTCGTCGCCCCAACCGTGCCTTGAATCGTCTCCCGGCGGCTAGTCAGTCGCGAGGCAGCGTCAAAGGCATAGGCCAAGACCACATCCGGAGTGCCGGCAGTGCCGGCGTTCGACGTGCGGGTGCGGTGGCCGTCCAGGTCATAGCCAAACTCGTAGTGCGATTGATCATCGCCCGCTTCGACGATCTGCCCCGCGCCGTCGTAACGATAGAACAACGTGTTGACGGGCTGTGCAGCCGAATCCAGCCACACCTCACCGGTCTTCCGCAGAAGCGCGTCGTAGGTGAAGTTTATCGTCCGTCCATCGCGGTCGGTCGTGCTGATCGGCTGATGGGCAGCGTTGTAGGTGACGCTGCGCGAGTCGCCATTTTGATTGGTCTTCCGCAGCACTCTGTCGGCGGCATCATATTCGTAATGCGTCGTATTCTGAACCGGATCGGTCAACTGCAACAAATTGCCGACAGCGTCGTACTTGAACGTCGTGACTTCGTTGTTCGGAGAGGTTATGGAAACCCTGCGATCCAGCTGGTCGTATCCATAGGTGGTGACGTGATTGAGCGGATCGGTGGTCGTCGTCAGTTTGCCGATTGCGTCGTATGCATAACGAGTGCTGTTATGCAGGGCATTCTCCGCGATGATCAAGCGATCCAAGGCGTCGTAGATGTACTGGGAGGCACGCCCTTCCTCGTCGGTCTGCGCAATAACATTCCCTACCGCATCGTACACAGTGGCGCTAACGCCGCCCGCTGCATCGGTAATTCGAATCTCACGATTTAGCAAATCGTAAGCGTAATGCGTCTCGTGTCCGAGAGCGTCTATCGTGGCCACGACATTGCCTGCCGCGTCGTATTCACTGTGCTGCGTATTGCCCAGCGGCGACGTGGTGGTTACCTGGCGATTGAGAGCGTCGTACGTCCAAGACGTGGGCCGGCCCAGTGGATCGACGGCCGTGATCAGGTTGCCAGCGGGATCGTAGGTGTACGTGTCGACACCGGCCATCGCATTGGTGCGCTTTTTCAAACGATGCATGCCGTCGTAGACAAAGCTCGTCTCATGATTCAACTCATCACGGTACGACACGACGTTACCGACGGCGTCGTAAACCCAGGAAACGCTGCTGCCGACAGCATCCGTGCTGCTGGTCTTACGGTCGAGCGCATCGTATGCGTAACGGGTTTCATGCCCTAAAGCGTCGATCGACGATATCAGGTTACCCCGTTCGTCGTAGGCGGATCGAGCCGTGCCGCCCAGAGCATCGGTCTGGGTGATCAAGCGATCGAGAGCGTCGTAAACGAACGACTTCGTCCGATTCATCGCGTCGCGCTGGGCAACCGCATTGCCCTTCGCATCGTACTGCCAGGCAGTCACTCCGCCCAGCGGATCGGTAGTGCTCGTCCGGCGGTCGCGGGCATCGTATGCGTGTTCCGTACGCCGCTGCAAAGGGTCGACTACAGCCGTCAAATT
>JBQCJB010000367.1:0-2727 GCA_051953155.1 Aureliella sp.
CATCCGCCTAGCCGATGACGACCAAGCGTTAAAAACTTAACCCAACGACTAAACCCGAAGCTTTTCCAGCCTCGGGTTTTTTCTTTCTATGGGCGTCGCAGCGATGCGGATACCATTGTGTTGGCTGATACTGACGGTCACCGCGGCCAGCTGCGATGCGGGGATCATCATAAACGCGGCCGGCCTCGCCGGCGGCTCGCGGTGGGATGCAGCGCCGCACACCATTGCAGGCAACGAACGCTCTCTCGATGGCGGTCTGCGGTACTCGGTCTCCGGTGGATCCTATCAAGCCTTCCGCGATTCGTTCGCTTGGAGCACGCTGCCTACGCTGCCGGCTTTTCAGCAGGCGGTTGAAAGCGCTTTCGCAGCCTGGACATCGACCGACCCGGTGAGTGGACTGTCCACGAGCCTGTCATTCATTAGCGATTTCGCCACGCCAGTCGTGGCCGGCGCGTTTGGGTCGTTGAATTTCAACGGGGCAGAAATCGATTTAGTGGCATCGAATGCCGGAGATGCCGGGCTGCGAGGCTTTACAACGTTTATTGCGGACGCGACCCCGGTGACGTTGACCAGCGGAGTTGCCAACTATGCGGACTCGAGCGCCATCGCCGGTGTCGATCTGCATTTGAACAATAACGCGGCTGCGATTTATGATCTGGACTCGTTCCGGCGGATTCTCACGCATGAAATCGGGCATGCGATCGGCCTAGGCGATGTCGACCTCGGCGGCACCTTTATCGACGACAATTACGCGTCGCCTGACCCAGCGGGCACTCTGAACAATTCCTGGGCAGCACTGGTTAATCCACTCGATCCGGCGGCATCCGTCGGTCTGAACCTCTACTCCATCCCAACGGCCGTGTTCAGTTCCCCGGGAGTCGACTTGCTCATGGAATCCAACGGTTTAGGCGTTGGGCCCGGAAATCCACTTGGCAACCTGGTGCCACTGACCAATGACGAATACGGCACGCGTCAGTTCCTGTATCCGACGTTGGCTGCTGTACCGGAGCCGAGTTCGGCTGCAATGGTCACCTTGCTGCTGGCGGCCTCGGGACTGGCTCGCTTTCGCCGGTGCCCATGTTGATAAACCGAACAGCTAATTCGATCGGAAAGTCTGCCTGCGACAATCGTTGTCACGTTGAAACGAAATCTTCGTTGCTGTGGCCTTTTGACACCGCTGGTAATTTAGAATCACATTTCTTGCGACACGACGCCGGATGTCGTTCGTACTGGCGGCGCCCTCGCTAAAGCGCGAACGTCACGCGAGATCGTCGTCAAGTCGAAGTCCCTCTGGCAGTGGCACATAAACACGCACGCAATCACTACCCCTCAGGAGCGCAAGCCGTGGCCGAACTACAAGTCGATGAGCGAACAGAGCAGCAGACCGAGGAGTCGGTCTATTCCTACGACGCCATTCCTTATCCCAGTCATCCTTTCGAAGCCACGCATCCTGACCACATCTACACGATGGCCAGGCTCTTTCAAGTCGAGGCGCCGCTGCCGGACAAGGCGTCGATTCTCGAACTGGGCTGCGCCAGCGGCGGTAACATCATCCCGCTGGCCGTGCAGTTGCCCGACGCCAGAATCGTCGGAGTCGATTTGTCCGGCAAGCAAATCGCCGACGGGCAAGCGACGATCGACAGACTCGGCCTGAAAAACATCCGCTTGATCGCTCAAGACTTCCAAGGCGTCGACGATTCATTTGGCCAATTTGATTACATCCTGTGCCACGGAGTCTTTTCGTGGGTGCCTCCGTCGGCCCAACAGCGGATTCTTCAGATCTGCCGCGAACGCTTGTCGCCAAACGGCGTGGCGTATGTCAGCTACAACGCTTATCCCGGCTGGTTCATGCGCGGCATGATCCGCGAGATGATGTTGCATCACATCAAACACGTCCCCGACCCGAAGGGTAAGATCGCGCAGGCCCGCGCTTTTCTCGCTTTTCTGGTGGCCAGTACGGAAGACCAGGACACGCCGTATGCCAAGATCCTCAAGGGGGAGTTGGATCTCTTGGCAAAGCATCCCGATGCCTATCTGTTCCACGAGCACCTGGAAGAGAACAATCGGCCCGTGTTCTTCTACGAGTTCATGGAGATGGCCAAAGAACAAAATCTCCAGTTCTTGGGCGAGTCAAGCTTGTCGAGCATGATCACCAGCAATTTGCCTCCGAAGACCGCGGAAGCTCTCACCAAACTGACTTCGGACGTGTATCACCGCAGCCAGTACACAGACTTTGTCACCAACCGGATGTTTCGGCAAACGCTGTTGTGCCACAAGGAGGTCAAGGTAAATCGGCATATCGACCAAAACCGTCTGGCCGGTGGGCACTACGGCGCCTCGTTCCGCTTGGACGACAACGCGCAGGGGCAGAACTTGATGCCGGACGTCGAAATTGCCTTCAAGTGCAGCAACGGGCGGCAGATTAAAACTAAAAACTCAGCGCTCAAGGCCTTGGTGTTCGCTCTGGCCGATGCCTGGCCCCGCTCGCTCACCTTGGCCGAGATTTGTGCGGAGGTCGAGAAACGCCTGTCGGGCGTGGTCGTCGTCGGCAATCGCGAGCAGTACTCCATTGCCCCGTTGGCGGCTGCGAACCTGCTGCAACTGTACGTTCGCGGCGACATCGAATTTCGTTTTCCGCCAGATCGCTTTACGACGGAACTCAGCGAGAGACCTATGGTTTCACCGCTGACTCGCCTCCAGGCGAAATCGACGCCGACGCTGACGACA
>JBQCJB010000368.1:0-2298 GCA_051953155.1 Aureliella sp.
CCTGGGGGCCCGAACGGCCGATCTTCGGAAAGATTCGCTACATGTCGAGCGACAACACGCAGCGCAAGGTACAGGTCAAGCAGTACCTCGAGCGCTACAGCTGAGGCACATCCTTCGAACGACCGAGGCGCCTATTCCGGTTCGGCGGTACCTGCTTTGACGTAAGCGGCCGTGCTCGGGAAACGCTCGTGCCACAGCTGGAGGACTTCTGCCATGCGGGCCGCGTATTGGTAATGCGATCCGAGTCCCGTGCGGAGTTCGGCTTGATACAAAAAATGATTGGCGGTCGTCGTGTGTTCGTAATAGCACTGGACGCCCATCGGCAGCCAGTACACGAACGCGGGATTGGCCGCAGCCAGTTGTTGATGCGCCGCCCGAGCCGCTGCGACTCCAGCGGTCCGCAGTCTGCGAAGTTCCTCGCACATGCCAGCCAGTTCGCTGTGCAAGCCTTCGACGCGCTGGATCTCGTCGTCGGCCAGATAGACTCCAACGGGCGCGAGCGTAAAGTATTTGGATCCCGTGCGGTGGCGGTTCAGATCGCGAATCTCCGCGATCGGCAGCGCTTGCCATCCAAAACGCACGGCCGTTCGCTGTAGCGGGCTGCCGATAAAGTCGTAACGTCCGCGGTGAAACTGAATCGCCTCGACCAGATCCGCTTCGCAGGTCTGTCCGGGCAGCATCAGCTCCAGAAAGGGTTGGCTCGCCGCCGGACCGTCGAGCTGCTCAGGCTGCGTGCGCTGGGCCAGGGTTACGGAGCTGGCGAACTCTTGTTTGGCGCCGCTGGCATAACTTTCGTCGAAGCGAGCATGACGGATCAGCCGCGAAGCGACCCTGGCAAGTTCTTCTCGCAGTCGGTCGGCTAAACAGCGGCATTCCTCCAATTGCTCGGAGGCCAGTTGCTTGATCAGCGAGACCCAGCCGCGCGCCGACATCAGCAGCATGACGTTGGTCATCGAGGACATCGGCAAGTAGTAGCGAGCGCGATCGAACGCAAAATTGCGGCTGATGCGCTCGACCTTCCGGCGATCTTTCGGCTGGCTCGACTCGACCAGACTTTCCGGCAGCCTCAGCAGGCTCGGTTGCCGGCTGACGATTTGGTTCCAGAGTTCCAGCGCCCGCTGGTACGCTGCAAAGCAGGCGCTCACGTGATGCTCCAGTTCGGCCCCACGTCCGTCGGCCGCATTGAACTGAGCATCGTGCACCGTCGCGGCTGGATCGAGCTGGATGTAGCGAGTCGACGATTCTTGACCGCCGGCTGTCGGCGAGGCCCACCACAATCGCAGCGCCAACCACAGCGAGACGCGGTCGATGAACATCGCCACGGGCACCATATCGGCGATCGACTGGTGGCCGTAATCGACCATGCGAAAGATCGAATCGACTGCGGCGTCCTCGTTGCTGGCATCGACCTTGCTGAGGATGGCCGAGAGTCCTTCGCCGTTGCGCGAGTAGCGGGCCCCGCACGCGGCCAGTAGCTCGGGGGTGAGCGCCGGAGCGCCTGCCTCGAGCAAAGCCTTGGTCGGCTTGATCCCCACACAGGTAACTTGCATTGTTTTCTCTCGCGAGCGGCGTGGCGACGATGCCGGAAGCTATTGATTAGGTAAGTGGAGCGTCTTGGTGTTCTTGGCGGCCGAGTTGAGCTGGTCGACGATCTGCTCGCTGCTGATGAAGCGGTAGGTGACGGCGGCGTCGTACTGCGGCCGCTGGCTGAAACCGCGCTGATTTTCGAGCACGCGATCGACCTCTTCTTCCAGGCTGGTCAGCCACTGCGGCACGTCCAGGCCTACGCCAGTGGGCTGTTCCATCATTAATTTGCACTCTTCGATCAGCAGATCGAAGCTGGCGTTGGACTGGCCGGTGGCGCGGAAGTGGCGGATGGCCGGTCCAACTAGCGCCTTCATGCGGTCGATCGTCATCGGACGGGTAAAGCGTTCGTGCAGCCGATCGGCGACCGTCGGCATCCGCATCGCGTACTTGGTTTGGAGCTTGGCCAGTTGTTCGATATACGCGTCGGCCTCGCTGCCAATGCGCTCGGCCAAAGCCCGCCGCCACTGCTGGGCGCTTTGGTGGCAACCGCCGCGGACCAAGACTTCATGCGTCCAGAAGATCGGCCGCAGGTTCCAGCACACGCGATCGTAGCGCACTCGCAAACGCAAGAAGTCCAGCAACATGTACAACATTTCGCCGCGGTCGGACTGCGTCGTCGTGCTGTTGTAATCTCGATACTCGCTGTTGTGATCGATGATCGCTTCCAGGACGACACTCAGCAGGTGCTCGGCCACCGGACGCTCGATCAGT
>JBQCJB010000369.1:0-2008 GCA_051953155.1 Aureliella sp.
GTCACGTTGCACGAGCAACTGATCCGTTTGGCCGAGCCATTCCAGGTTCACTGGTGGTGCCGTCGCGAAATCGACGGTCCTGCCTGGCTGGAAGAGATGCTCGAGCGTAAGGCGTTCCCCCGGCGCGATCGAATGCACTGCGATGAAATGCTCGGCCGGCAATTCCTTCAGCACGCGCACGACCGGCGCCTCCGTACCGACGACGAGGTCGGGATCAAAAAAATTCCATGCCGCCAGGCCGTCCTCGCTCTGCGGTTCGAGCAAGTATGCAGCCAACGCGCCCAGTGGCTGCGCCGTGCGGATCACGTAGGTTCCTGCAGACAGATTCCGCGTACCGGCTCGCGCGTCGGCAGTCACTTTTCGCAGCCCATGATTCTCGAGTTCCACGTCGGCTTTGACCTGCGTGATTGTGTATGCCTCGAGACGCACGTCGGTGACGTCGGCCGCAAGGCGATCGATCTGGATCCCTTGGCGGTGCAGGCGCGACAAGGCCCATGCATATTGGGGTGCCACAGCGTAGGCATACGGAACCAGCACATCTCGGGCGTCCGCGGCCGGCGCGGAAGCGATGGGCAGTGCAGTTCCCCGTCGCGGATTGCCGGCCGCGGTCGAGGAGACAAGTTTGCCGGCTGCTTCGGCTTGCCCGTCCAGCTCGGTCAATACCGCCGAGACGAACTGCCTGGTCGCGTCGACTCGCCGCTCGTAAGGGGCCGCAGCATGACTTTCGACCCGCAGTCCGATCTTGCCGCGCAGCCCCATCAGTTCGATGCTGTGTCGCGGTCCATCGCCAGTGGCCGGCCGGGTAGCGTGCTCGGCATCGGCCGCCCCCGCAGCAGAGATCGACACGCCGCGCGAGCCCAGCGCGGCTGTCACCGGCGGCAAGAGTTCGTCGCGAAGCCACCGGCCGATCGCGGCTGGCGCGGCGAGATTGCGCGGAATGGCATAGGTCAGATCGTCGCGTGGATTAGCCTGATCGGTCGAGCGCGTATCGATGAGCACGTCGACGTCCATGTGCTGGATAGCGGAGACGAGCGCCAGAGTTTCCGGGGCCTCGAGTTTGACAAAGTCGAGCCCCAAGTCGAGGTTTTGCGCATTCGTCCGCGATCCGACGCCCGATTCGGGCTGGAGCTGTTCGGGACGATGGGCGCGACTGATCCGCTGGTTGCCATCGACGTTGAAATTGGGGACGAAGATCAGACGCAAGTTTTGCGGCGCCGCGGCGCGCTGGTCGCCGGCGTAATCGCGCGCCAGCGCCAGCAGCGCTTCCTTGCCGTCGCACTCGTCGGCATGCAGACCACCGAGCAGCAGGACGGTCAGCGGCCGGCCAGCCCTCGGGGCCGCAGGTTCGACCACCAAGCTCCAGATCGTCCGCCCTTCGACGCTCGCGCCCAGCGATTCCAAACGGCTGCCGGCCCACAAGCCTTGGATGCTGCGCAGCAGTTGTTCGCATTCGGCCCCGGATGCGGTCGCGCGGTATTGGCTGGCTTCGGCCACTGTCGCCAGCGGCTTTCGAGCCTGAGCCTGAGCTGCAGCCGGAGCTGGAGTTTGCTCGGAAGAGTTTGCTTTCGCCGGCGGTTCCTGTGCGGCGGCCGATGGTCGGCTAGGAAACGCGGCCGGGCCGCACGTTGCTAGAAGCAGCCCGAGCGCCAGCAGGCGGGATCGATCCTGACTGAGAGATCGCAAGAGTGCCGGAGGGCTCGGCGCGCGTCGGCATCCAGGCAAAGGCGGCATGCGATTGTGTCCCCAAGGGTGGCTTGCGGTCGAAGATGGAGAGCACACCCTGGGACGACTCGAGCGGTCAGACGCACACTCGAGCGCCGCACTGGTCAACGAACGTCGGCATTGGGAACGGTGGCGCTGGCGTTGGCGGGCACGACCTGGCCGCTCTTGGCCTGAGCCAACATGCGTTCGACCTCGGGGCGTACGGTGGCAGTCGGCAGAGCGTAGCTGGTGACCCCGCCGGCTCGAGCCATGTTAATCCCGACCACCCGGCCATAAAAAAAGACTA
>JBQCJB010000370.1:0-2942 GCA_051953155.1 Aureliella sp.
GGCTGGCAGTGAACGGCTCGCTGGGCAGCGGCGTCTGCGTGGCCGCGGCCGGCGAACTGGGAGGCAACGGCACGATCTATGGCGACGTCACCAGCGACGGACGCCTGGCGGCGGGCAACTCGATCGGCCACCTGACCGTCAGCGGCAATCTCACGCAGTCCTCCAGCTCGACCACGCAGGTCGAAATCAACGACGGCGGTACGACCGCCGGTGTCAACAATGACCTCGTGCATGTCACCGGCACCGCGACCGTTGGCGGCTCGGTCGAAGTCAAAGCCGCCCCAGGCAATTACACCAACGGTACGAAGTACACGTTTCTCGAGGCCGACGGCGGCGTCTCGGGCAGCTACAGCAGCATCACCGACGACCTGGCTTTCTTCGATGCGGTGCTCATCTACAATGCGCTGAGCGTCCAGCTCATGCTCGAAGCTAACTCGACCAATTATCTGGCCGTCGCTCAGACATCGAACCAGCGCGGCGTGGGCGGCTACCTCGATGCGCACAGCCAAGGAGCCAGCGGCGATCTGGGCACGATCTACGACGAGTTGAAACTCCTGAGCACAGCCGGCGCGCAAAACACCTTCGATCAGCTCGGCGGCCAAATCTACGGCACCTCCCAGCAGCTCGCCCTGCAGGCTGGTTCGCAACAGTTCCAGTTGCTCAGTAACCGCCTGCGACCACATACGTTCTTCGCATCCGGGGCGTGGTCTTCAGGCGCGCCGCAGTCGAGCGGCCTGGCGCAGAGCTCGCCTGCCCGGAGCAATACGGGCCAGAGCAATTCAGCTGTGCAATTGGTCAGCTATACACGTGGTCCGTCGGCTACTGCAAGCACCTTCGTCGCGCGCTCATGGCAGCCAGCCTGGAACGGCTGGGTGGAAGGTTACGGCCTGGGTGGCAACGTGCAAAGCGACGGCAACGCGGCTGCAGCTAATTATGGCCTGGGGGGCACACAGTTCGGCATCGATCGCCTGGTCGATACCGAGACGCTGCTGGGATTCTACGGCGGCTATGCCGGGTCGAGCGTTGCCAGCAACCAGCCCAGTCAATCGACGACGCAAAGCGGAGGACGCTTCGGCAGCTATCTGCGTCATAGCGTTGACAACAACTATTGGCTATGGATTGGCGGGATGGGTTTCGATGATATTGAATCGCGCCGCGCTTTGCAGTTCGGCGGACTCAGCCGTACGGCAACGGGCGATACCGGCGGCTGGCAGGCAGCCAGCTACCTCGAGCGCGGGCACACGTTTCGTCGCGGGCTGACCGAGCTGCAACCGCTGGTCGTTTTGCAGTATTTCTATCTGCGTCAAAACTCATTCACCGAAACCGGCGCCGGCGCGGCCAACCTCGACGTGGCCGGAATCGACACGCACTCGCTGCGGATCATGCCGGGAGCTCGGCTCAGGCGAAACTTTTTCATGCCCAGCGGTGGCGTCATCGCACCCGAGTTACGGGCGAGCTGGATGCACGAGTTCCTCCAGACGAGCACGCTGGTCTCATCGAACTTTGCGGGCACGCCGGGCACTGGTTTTGCGGTCCAAGGCACCAGTCTCGGCCGCGACTGGGCGCTGCTGGGCAGTGGGCTGGCCTGGCAACCGCGACGCCACCTCAGTCTCTTCGGCAACTACGACGTCCAGGCCAGCACGCGCCAAACTCTGCACATCGGTTCCGGCGGCTTGCAGTACCAGTGGTAATCAGCCTCCTAATCGGTCTCAGCCGTTCGCAGCGGCGCTAACGCAGCTTCACGTTCGACGGTTCGGGCAGCTGCTAATGCGGTTGTCGGTTCTTGAGATGAGCCGACAGCCTGCGCGCGAGACGATCATTTTTCGACGATGATCGCTCTTAAGTTTGGTATTTCCCAAACTCGAGCCCTGTTTGCCGATGCGTTCAGCCTCCGTGATTTTCCAGCGCCACACATTGCCCAAAGGCCTCGCTCAGCATGCAGAAAGTTGCAGGGTTCGGAGGCTGAGCTTTTCCTGGTCGGCGATCCGACTGCAGTCGACCTCGAGCGGCTCTCAGACACTTCATCAAGACACAAGTCGCTCCTCACACAACCGGCGCTCGCGCCTTTCAGGTATTATTTTCAAGTCGGAAAAAGACGCAGCGAACCATTTGCTATTCTTGATGTTTATTCTTGGAGGTTGGAATGAGCGCTGATGAACAGGTCGAACTTGGCCCGTCGGCAAGCAACCACGGGAGTGGCACAGCGCGCGTCGAGCCAGGCGTTTGGCGAGCCCCTGAATTGCGCCCACCGGTGACATCGAACGTTCATATATTTCGCCTGTTGTTGCTGCTGGCTGGAGGGGTCAGTTGCGTGTTGATCGTCATTGCGGTTCTGATCGGCACGGCGATTAATTCAGCGCGAAACGCGATCGTCGCAGCCCGCGAAGCGGAGGCTCGCGAAGCCGAGGCTCGCCAGGTGCACGAGCGGCGAGAGAGAGAGCGTCTGGAAGTCGAGGCTCGCCAGGTGCAAGCGCGACAAGAAAGAGAGCGTCTCGCAGTCGAAGCGCGGCTTCAACGGCAGCCGCAACAAACAGCCAAGGAATTGGAAGCCGAGCTCGCGCGGAAAGCAATTTTGCCGCCTGACTCGGGCGCTGCCGAACCGCGGGCAAACGCCCTAGCGGAAGTAGACATTCGCATCGCAGCCGCACGTCTGATGCGCGACTTTCCGCCTGCACTGAGTGGTTGGACATCAGGTATTGTAGAGGCGACGTCCGACGATTTACTTTTCCCTTTTAGCGCCGACAACGGTGATGGGCTTTCTTGGCGCGTGCACCTGCTGCCCTTGGCTGGTCGCCAAGATCTCTACGACAAATTTCATTTAGATGAACCGTGGGACAGCAAACACAATCTGACCTTGTTGCCGGAGATTCCCGGCTTCTTGCATCATCCGGCCGACAAGCCCGGGCATACGCGATTCCGCAGCTTTCTTCGATTGGATGGAC
>JBQCJB010000371.1:0-2037 GCA_051953155.1 Aureliella sp.
AAAAAAACAACCGCGACTCCACGAACTTCACCGCCAGCGCATCCTGCGCCGCGCCAATCCGCGCCTGCCAGCTCTTCCCCGCCGCCGCCCCATCAGTCTTCCCATCACGCTTGCTCTTCGCCATGTCCGGCTCCTGCTTCAAATAAAGAAGGGCCGAATTATACGAAATGTTCGGACTACAGGCTTTAGCCTGATCAACCATTCCACGATCGATGGCTCAGAACACGGGTGCCACGGGTAACGATCAAGTCGCGCCAGCGACTGGGGGGGGCGTTACCCGTGCCTCATGTGCATTCATTATCCTTGGACGCTCAGCGCCCCCGTCCCAACCCCCGCCGCCGCCGGACGAACCGCAAACGCCGGATACCCCCGCGGCATCGGAGTGGTCGACACCTTCGCCGGCGCCGCCGTCGGAACCGCACTCGTCGGAACCGTCGCCGCCTCCGCCGTCGTCACCGCGTCCGCATTCGCCGCCACCGTCCCCTGCGCCTGCTGCGCCCGCTCCTGCGAGAGCTTGTCCATCAGCATTACCCACGTCTCGCGCTGATGCCGCATGATCGTCGAGAGCGGATGCTCAACGCCCGAACCATCCTCGAGCGGTTCGACGAGCGACTGGCTCTTGAGCTGCTCCGAAGCGAGCGAGTAGAGCGCCCAGCTGCCGCAGCCGATGGCCAGCACGGCAACGTCCATCGGCGTAAAGATGTTGATGTTGGTGTACGTCTCGAGCAAGCGATGCCATTCGGCGCTGGCCGTGCGATCGAACCAGTAGGGCTCGCGAATGTCGTCGACCTGCCAACCGCTGGCCTCGAGAGTGCCTTTGTCGAGTTTCTTCTTGGACGGGTTGCCGCGCAGTTCGTGCAGTTCGTTCGGCAGTGCCGGGCGGCCAGTGTCGGCATGGTCTAGATGCCGCGTGCGAGCGGTCATGCCGAATCGCCGGGCCTGCTCGATGACGATCGCCGCGTGCCGCCGGGCAACTTCCTCGAGCTTGGCCGGCCGCGGGCGATCGTTGACCAGCCCCCAGAGCTGCTGCCGGCGAATCAGAAGCGGACGCATTGCCTGGCCAAACAGCGACCAGGAATTGCAGTAGAGCGCAAGGGCCTGCTTGTCGAGCTGGCTAACCCGCCGCGTAAAGAGCAGAAAACGGCCAACGCGAGCCCATTCCTCGCGGCCGTCTTCGTCGAGGAACTCCGGAGGATCCGGCAGGGCAGACTCGATCGACAGCCCCGGAACCTTGCCAATGGCCGCCGGAGACTTGGACGGACGGCCGAGGGCGCGGCGCTGCGCGTCGGTCAGTGGATCGCGTCCCTTGCGTCCTTTGGTCATACAAGACAATCCCTTCGCTCGCAATCTCGCCGGCCGAGCGCCGAACGACATTTTTCAAGCGCGCGCCGATGCTTGAGCTGGACGTTCTGACGTGTGCAGCCGAACTGGCGGGAGATTTCGTCAAAGGTGCGGCCATGGCAGACGTCGACCAGAATCTGGAACTCCGTCTGGCTGCAGGTCCGCCGGGCGATCGTCCAGAGTTCGCGGCCTTCGATGGTTGCCTGGTCGATGCCCTGACCGCCGCCGAGCCTAGCCGATGTCTTCTCCGACAATGCCGCCCTATAGACGACAGCGTGATTACAACAGGCCCGGCGCATCTCTCGTGCGAGAAAGCGACACGAATAAGAGATCCACCGCGACCGCCGCGGATCGAAGGTTTGCAGTGCGCGGGCCACGTGCAGGTGGCCAATCGAAAGCAGGTCATCAAAAATGGAGTCGTCCCGACGGGCAAAGCGCGTGGCAGTTCGCAAGACGAACGGCCAGACGGACTGGACCAGCGCATCGTGATCGCCCGCCTCCCAAGCGGCGAGTTCCTCGGCGGGGCTGAGTTGTTTGAAAACCGTTTGATCCGCCAGCGTCATTCGAACAGCACCTTTTGCTTCGGCCGGCGGCGGTCGACTCGCCAGGCAGCCAATCCCTTTGGCCGCGGCCGTTTCTTGCCAGACGCAGCGAGCACAGGCCTGGAATGAAAAAATTTCCCGTCGACCCAAGCAT
>JBQCJB010000372.1:0-3010 GCA_051953155.1 Aureliella sp.
CATGGAGCCAGAGGCAGCTCTCGGTCCCGAAGTGGTCGATGTCTTGTCGGGCGAGAGCAATCGCAGGTGGGCCGCCGTCGTGCCCACGACGCTCACTTTGCTGCCGGATCGCGTCGCCGCCGCGCCGGGAAAGTCCGCCACGAGCGCCTGAGGATCGACCAAATGCGCTGCCGGAAAATCGGTGGCCGCATAGACCGCTCGCCAGGGCGCCGCGGCGGGTAAGCCTATCGTCCGAAGTTCCCCCAGCGACCGGCCAGCGGCGCACAAGTCAAAGCCACCGAGCACCAGCGTCAATTGCGTGGCGACGGTGCACGGCTGCAAGCGTCCCGCATTCATCAAGTCGTGGGGCAGGTCGACCTTCAGCTGCAGCGACCAGTTGCCGGCTATTCTCGCGACCAGCTCGTCGGGCGTCGTCAGCAAATCCCACTGGAGAGGTTGCAATCGAGCTGAGGTTCCGGCCGGGCCGGCGGCCCGCGAGAGCTGGTCGTGCAGTCGGACGGCGGTGTACTGCATGGCCGCCAAGCGATCGGCAGGCGCAATCGTGACGACGTTTTCAACGAGGCCCGCTTCGGCGCCACTCGACCTGGCCAGTTCGGCCAGGCACTGGCTGACCGTCGCGTCGCGGAGCGTCAGGCTGATCAGCCGGTCTGCATCTACCCGCCGGTCGATCCATAAAGACAGCTGGTAGAGCTCGGCCAATTGACCCGCACTGGCTCGGAGCGTCACGTTTTCGTACGCCACCTCGGCCGGGCCAGCCAGTCGATCGGCAGCGGCCCGAGACGCCGGCAGCGTCAGCAGATTAAAACGCACTTCCGGCTCGGCGCCCCAATTGTCTGATGTGCGGCAACAAAAAAAAGTGATCGCAAAAAGCAATGCCAAGGTGTGGCGCATGTCCCGCTCTCGGTCGGAGCCGTATTAATCTCGGGGGAATCGGAAGTCTGCGCTATTCATGCTGCGCAAGTTGTGGTGAGTTTGCAGGCGACGGAATTTTCGGAACGTCGTTGCTCGTTCAGGCTGCGTTTCGCGCGCTGCGGCGCGCGGCTTTGCCGAACGTTGTCGGCGCTCTGACGGTGATTATACTGGACCGGTCGAGCCGTATGAGTGTCCGCCCGATGTTTCCGCTCGTCACCCACATCCATGAAGAGACTCCATCGAAGGTTCAACTAGTGGACGAACGCGCGACCCATACTTCTGTTCTCGTTAGGTCCTACCAACGCTACCTCCAGGACGGTGAGACCGCGCGTTTCATCCAAGCAGTCGCTTCTCGGTATTCTTTGGCGACCTTGCTCCGCGTGCTGCAGGAAGGGGACACGTACCGCCGCCGGGCAGCCGCGTTGGCGCTGGGATTCATCGGCGATGTCAGTTGCAACGAAGCGCTCGGGCCGCTGCTGTGCGACCGCGACCGTAAAGTTCGCCTGGTCGTCGATGACGCGCTGCGTGCCATTTGGTCTCGAGACGGTGCACCTGACCAGCGGCATTTGCTCGAACGCGTGATGCGTTTGAATGAGTGCGGCGATCACGAGCAGGCGGTCAAGCTGGCGACCGAACTGATCGACTGCAACAGCCAGTTCGCTGAAGCCTACCATCAGCGCTCGTTGGCGCTTTTCCACGTCGACTGCATCGCCGAAGCGATCGAGGACTGCCGGCGCGTCCTGCAACTGAATCATTTTCATTATGCGGCGATGATCGGCCTCGGGCACTGCCATTTGGAGCTGGGTGATTTGCTCGAATCGCTGACGTGGTTCCGGGCTGCTCTGGAAACCTATCCCGATCTGGAGCCGGTTCGCATGCAAGTCCGCCGCCTGGAAATCGCTATCCAGGAACTGTGAAGCAATTCGGACCCGGACGTTGTTGACGCTTTCGCCGGTTCACAATTGCGCGTCGAGCCGCGCGCGGATATACACATCGCCGCCGAAGTTGGCTTGCTCGCAGACCCTCAACTTTGGCCCGGTCGCGACTTCGGTCAGGCCATCGGCGCTCAGAGGAGCAGTAGCGGCGCGACCTCCGATCAATTTTGGCGCGATGTATACCTGCACTTCATCGATCGCCTTGCGATCAAACAATTGCCCCAGCAATTGCCCGCCACCTTCGCACAGCACGTTGGTCGCGTGAAAATCGCGAGCCAGCGTTTCCAGCAGCGCGTCGATGCGCTGCTCCCGCTCTGGGCAAATGACCACCTGGCAGCCAAGGTCTCGCAGCTGAGCCACGTTCGGCGCGGGCGCCGCCGGGCCGGCCCAGACGAGCACCGGTGTTTCGCGCGCCGTCCGCGCCAACTGGCTTGTCGGTGAAAGTGTCGCCAGCGAATCGAGCACGACGCGCACTGGAGCTCTCGGACCGGCCGGACGCGCGGTCAACATCGGATCGTCCACTGCGGCCGTGCGACTGCCGACGAGGATCGCATCAACGCGGCCGCGCACCTGATGAGCATGTCGGCGGCTTTCCTCGGACGAAATCCAGCGGCTGTCGCCGGTGTGCGTGGCCATCTTGCCGTCGAGCGACATGGCCCACTTGGCGATTACGAATGGGCGCCCGAGCGTGACTCGTTTGAGGTACGGAGCCAGAACTTCCTTCGAACTCGCTTCTCCGCAGCCGACGTCGACTTGAATCCCTGCGCTGCGGAGCTGTGCCACTCCCTGGCCGCTGACCGGCGGGAAAGGATCGAGCACCGCACAACAAACGCGGGCAATGCCGGCTTCGATCAAGGCGTCGGTGCACGGGGGCGTCTTGCCGTGATGACAACATGGTTCAAGCGTCACATAGGCGGTCGCACCGGCTGCCGATTGGCCTGCGAGCTGCGCCAGGGCCACGCGCTCGGCATGCAGCCCGCCAAAATGTTGGTGATAACCTTCCGCAAGCACCTGCCCATCGCGGACGATGATGCACCCGACCATCGGATTGGGTTCGACGCTGCCTTGACCCTGGAGGGCTAGTTGGCAGGCCCGCTCGATCCAATGTTCATCCTGGTGCATGGCGAATTATCCAAAACGCCCGGTGACGTAGTCTTCGGTCT
>JBQCJB010000373.1:0-8554 GCA_051953155.1 Aureliella sp.
GAGACTGCGCTCAGTTGAAGGCAGCCCTCTCCTTAAAGCACCGAAGCGGGGCGAGGGGGAGACTGCGCTCAGTTGAAGGCAGCCCTCTCCTTAAAGCACCGAAGTGGGGCGAGGGGGAGACTGCGCTCAGTTGAAGGCAGCCCACTCCATAAGGCGCCGAAGCGGGGCGAGGGGGAGACTGCGCGATGATGATGCGCGTTGGCGAGCGTCTTCCGGATTCTCCATCTGGCTCGGCGGCTGGCTCAGCTGCCGCGGCGCATTTCGGGTAGTTGGCTGACCTCGCCGATGTAGTTCGGCAATCCGCTGAGAACGCCGCTGAAGTCTTCGAGCACTTTGCCGACGCGGGCTCCACCTTTGGCAATGCCCATTTCGCGAATGGTCACCTCGTGCGGTCCGCAGCGGCGTTTCAACACAGAGATGGCTCGACGCACGGTGCCGGCGGCTTCAAAGTAGCGAAGCACCACGGCCACATCGGCCATGTACGAAATATCGACCGGCGCTTGCACAGCTTCGCCAAAGATGCCGTGCTGGTTCATCGTCAGAATCGTCAGCACGTTCTGGTGACTGAGATAAGTCAGCAATTCGTGCAAGTGCAGCGACAAATGCCGTTCGTCGGGCATTCCATTGAGGAACCCGTTCAGGCTATCGATGATTAACATCCTCACGCCGCGATGTTCCACCTGTCGCCGAACTTCGTGCGCAAATTCGCCTGGCGAGAACTCCGTTGGATCGATTTGGCGCACCATCAGCTGGCCCGACTTAATTAGCGGCTGTGGATCGAGCCCCAGACTTTCGCCTCGCATGAGGAAGGCGCGGAGCGTTTCATCGAACAGAAAGATGGCGATCTTTTCGTTGCGAGCTGCATCGGCCATGGCGAACTGGCTGCACAGCGTACTCTTGCCGACCCCGGAAGGTCCGAGGATCAGCGTGCTCGCCCCGCGCTCGACGCCGCCGCCAAGCATGTGATCGAACTCGGGAATGCCGCTGGAAACGATTTCGGTGGCCGTTTCGATTTCGTGCTCCTGCGCGATCAACCGCGGATAGACGCGCAGGCCTCCCGTAATCACCGCGCAGTCATGAAATCCATCGCGATAATCGACGCCGCGCAGTTTCTGAACGCGCAGCCGCCGTCGTTGGCGACCGAAGTCGGGTGCGTGTTGGTATAGCGCCACGATGCCTTGCACGATTCCCTCGGCCGCCGGATCGCTGCTGCTTTCGGATGTTCGCTCTTGGATCAGCAAGACGGTGCAGCCGCGACGAAAGAAAAAATCTCGCAGTTGCAGCACTTGGCGGCGATAACGCAGCGGATCGCGGGCCAGCATCCGCACGTCGGAAAACGGATCGAAGACGACGCGGCTCGGATTGACCCGCTCGACCGCCTCGACGACCGTTTTGGTGATGTCGCTCAGTTCGATATCTGCCGGTGCGAAGAATGAATATTCTCCATCGGGAATATCCCCGGCGTGTCGCGTAGGATTGAAGATCTCGATCCCCTCCAGATCCCAGCCATGGGATGCAGCCGTACTCCGCAGCTGCGCTTCGGTTTCCGACAGGCTGACCCAAAGCGTTTTTTCTCCCTGGGCTTTGCCTTCGAGCAGAAATTGGAGGCCCAAGGTCGTTTTACCCGCCCCGGCATCCCCTTCGATCAAATAGAGATGCCCACGCGGTAGACCACCGCGCAGAATGTTATCGAGTCCCGGGATGCCTGTGCGCACCAGTTCGATCGGAGCAGGAGTGTGAGGCATAAAAGATGCGTTTCTGTTAAAGAGTTTTTTCAACGCTTTTCTTGGGCGTTGGTTTCGGGATGTCGGCGGGAGGGTGAAGTGCACGCAATAAATCTTCGGCGCTGACGGGCTTGACCAAGTGCGCATCGAAGCCAGCCCGCAGCGCCCTACGTCGGTTTTCCGGATCGCCATAACCAGTGATAGCCACCAGACGCCGCGCCGGACGCTCGGCCCGCGACCGCATCGCCTCGGCAACTTCGTAACCGCTCATGCCAGGCAGGCCGATGTCGCACAGGAGCACGTCAGGCCCAAAACGCTCGGCCGTGTCCATACCCTCTTGGCCGCTGTGGGCTACTTCGACCGTATGGCCGTACAGACTGAGCATCATGCGGAGCAGTTCGGCGGAAGCGTGATTGTCTTCGATAATCAAGACCTTCAGCGGCCCCGTTGCCGCGCCGGTCGCAGCGCTCGGTGCGGCGGTTATTTGCGACTCCGATTTTGGGCTAAGCGGTAAACGCACGACGAACTTCGCACCGCGTCCCCGGCCTTCGCTCAGCGCGGTGACCGAACCGCCATGCAGGGCAACGATACCATGTACGATCGACAAGCCCAGCCCCAGACCACCCTTTTCTCGATCCAGCGAGCGATCGGCTTGCGAGAACGCCTCGAACAAATGGGCGAGGATCGAGGGTTCCACGCCTTCGCCGTCGTCTTCCACCCACAGCACGGCCTCACCATCTTCCTGGCGAGCTCCGACGACGACGCGACCGTGTGCATTCGAGAACTTCAGCGCGTTGTCGACCAGGTTGTCGATCGCTTGCGTCAAGCGGATCGCATCGCCATCGACCCAGATCGGCTCCGCAGCCAAATCGGCTTGCAAAGTTATTCGTTTGTCGTGCGCAATGCCTTGGCGAGCCTCGACGACCTCGCGCTGGATCCGTCCCAGGTCGTGGCGCGCGATTTTCAGTGCCACAGCGCCACGACTGAGCCGCGAGACGTCGAGCAAATCTTCGATCAAGCGGGCCATATGTGCGACTTGGCGATCGACCAGCGAGATAGCGTGCGTCAGGTCCGCGTTGTCCTTCGGGCACTGCTCGCGCAAGACTTGGACTCCGTACCGGACCGGAGCCAGCGGATTGCGAAGTTCGTGGGCAAGCATCGAGAGGAAATCGTCTTTGCGTTGGGCCGCGCGATCGCGTTCATCGATCAGGTCGCGGACTTCGTATTGGCGGCTCCGCGCGCGGAGCGCCGAATGCACCGACGTCACCAGGCTATCGATGGCCATGGGTCGACTGAGGACCGAGACGCTGCGCACCGAGGTTAGCGCGGCCAAGCGCCCGCCATGTTCGCCGCTGGCCGCCACGATCAGGATTGGCAAGTCCGACCAGGCGGGCTGCGATTCCAAGATATTTTTTAGTTGGAAGCGGACCGAGTCGCTGAGCGATTCTTCGGCGCAGATCACCACCCCGGCGCCGCGGGCTAACTCCCTCTCAAACTGGAACTCATCGACGCAGCGCTGGCACTCGAATCCGGCTCGGCTCAGGATTTTGCAAGTCAATTCGCCGTCGCGATCTGGCGCAAATACGAGAATGCGTAGGTCGGTCCGATCGTTCATTTGCGCTGACGCACCCGCCTGAAATCTCGCCTGAATCACCACCAAATTGCCGCCAAAGGAAACCCTCCTGAGCACAACGACCTGCAAGGAGTTTTGCACTCAAGCAAATCGTGGACCGAAACAAAAACCTTGGATTCTGTTGCATTTCTGCCTACCGCACGCCCTGCTTCGGGAATTACTGGACGAGGGGTGAGGGTGCGGCAGAGATGCCGAGGCGCGGTAGCTGACTGGACAGTCGCGGTAGCGCAGCCGATACTGGTCGCGCCCTTTCGAGCCGCACCGCGTCAGCAAACTCGACGCACTATGCTTCCTGCGACGTGCCGACTTCTGTGAACGCAATATGCATCGGTCCCTTCAGCGCATCTTGGCCCCCGATTCGATCGCCGTCATCGGCGCCAGCGACACGCCGGGCAAGGTGGGCTTTACCGTTTTGCAAAATCTGATCAAAGGGGGTTTCGCCGGCAGCATCACTCCTATCAACTTGGCCCGGGATGTGGTCCAAGGTCTGACTGCTTATCGCTCGCTTGCGGCGCTGCCGCTCGCGCCGGACCTGGCGATCGTGTGTACTCCGGCTGCGACGGTGCCCGATCTGGTCCGTCAGTGCGGCGAGAAGGGAGTCTCGGGCGTGCTCATTCTCACCGCCGGCTTTCGCGAATTGGGCGAAACCGGTCGCAAGCTCGAAGAGCAGATCCAAACCGAACGCAAACGGTTCCCGCAGCTGCGCATCGTCGGCCCCAACTGCCTGGGATTGATCTGCCCGTGGGCGAGAATGAATGCGAGCTTCGCGATCGGCATGCCCCAACCGGGCTCGGTTGCGTTCCTGTCGCAGAGCGGTGCCTTGTGCACTGCGGTCCTCGATTGGGCGCTCAGTGAGGATATTGGGTTTTCGCATTTCATCTCGTTGGGAAATCAACTGGAGGTCGGCTTTGCCGATTTGCTCGACGAGCTGAGCGAAGACCCACGAACAACCGCTGCGATCCTGTATATCGAATCGATCACCGACGCCCGCAGCTTTCTGTCGGCGGCGCGCGCCTTCTCGCGCCGCAAACCAATTGTGGCCTACAAGGCGGGGCGTTTCGCCGAATCGGCCAAGGCAGCCGCCTCGCATACCGGAGCCATGGCGGGCGTCGACGCCGTGTATCAAGCCGCATTCGACCGAGCGGGAATCGTCCGCGTGGCCGACATGGAATCGATGTTCGAGTGCGCCCAGTTGCTGACACAGCATCCTCAGCCGGTAGGTCCGCGGTTGGCGATCGTGACCAACGCCGGCGGCCCAGGAGTGATGGCCGTCGACTCCTTGCTTAGCCACCGCGGCCAGTTGGCTCGACTGTCGGCGACGACGCTCGCGCGGCTCGACGCCCTGCTGCCGCCCAGCTGGTCGCATGGCAATCCGGTCGACTGCTTGGGGGACGCTGATGCCGAGCGATTCGCCGCGGCCGTCGAAATCGTCTTAGAAGATCCCGATGTTGACACGCTGCTGGCCGTGTTGACGCCTCAAGCGATGACGCATCCGACGCAAACGGCCATGCTCGTCTCGCGAATCGCTGCTCCGCCGGGCAAGACGATTCTGGCATCGTGGATGGGGGGCGAGCAAATGCGCGCAGGCAGGCATCTGCTCCATGCGGCTCGCATTCCCGTCTACGACACGCCCGAGCAAGCTATCCGTGGCTTGATGCACTTGATCTCCTACGCCAAGGCTCGAGCGGCCCGAGAGGAAGCGACGGCGGCCAGCGCGCCGGCTGCGGCGCCGCGCTGCGTGGCCGAGTGCATCGATCTGTCCGCAGCCCGTCATCCGACGCAGGCGACGATGCTGTCGCAGTTCGATTCCAAACGGCTGTTGGCCCAGTACGGAATTCCGACCACGCCGATCGAGGTCGCGGCGACTGCCGAAGCAGCGGTCGCGGCGGCAGCCAAGCTCGGGTTTCCCGTGGTGCTAAAAATCCACTCGCCGCAAATTGCGCACAAGACGGAGGTCGACGGCGTTGCCTTGAATTTGCAAGACGCGCGCGAGGTCGAGACCAGCTTCCAGACGATCGTCGCACGAGCGGGCCGCTTGCGACCCGACGCGGAAATCTTGGGCGTGACGGTCGAGCCGATGGTTTCGGTCGTCAACGGCGTCGAATTGATCTTGGGTGCCAAGCGCGACCCGGTCTTCGGCTCGGTCATCATGGTCGGCTACGGGGGCATCGCGGCCGAACTGTTCCAGGATCGCGCTCTGGAGTTGCCGCCGGTCAAACCGCTCAGCGCGCTGCGCATGCTCCAATCGCTGCGGTGCTGGCCGTTGCTCTCGGGCTTTCGCGGCCGTCCAGCCGTCGACGCCCAGGCCTTGAGCGCGACGATCGTCCAGTTCTCCCGACTGATCGTCGAACAAGCGGCCATCCTCGAAGCGGACATCAACCCACTGCTGGTCTCGGCCAGCTCGATCGTCGCCCTGGATGCGCGCATTTTGCTCGCGGCCGCTGACGACGCGGCGCCGCAGCCGTACGCCCATCTCGCGATCCTGCCAACAGAGGCCTAAACCTTCGACTGGCGGGCTCGGTCCTGCGCCTGTTTGCCGGTGACGTAACCGACCAAGGCCTTGATGTAATTGGCGCGTTCGAAAGCATGCGAGTCCGCACTTTTTTGACGGCTGAGCGAGCCGACCATTTGCGAGACCGACTCGAGGCGATGTTCGGCGAACCATTTTTCCATGTCGCCAAGAATCGCGGAAAGCCGCTCGGGGCCATGCTCGAGCAAGGTTGAAGCGAGCATCGTGGCATTCGCTCCGACCAGCAGCGATTTGATGACTTGCTCGGCCGAGTGGATGCCGCTGGTCGCCGCCAGCGAGCAGTCGAGCTGATCGCGCAAGATGCCGATCCATCGCAAGACCAGACGATGCTCATGCGTATGGCTAAGGTCGAGATGCGGTTGGATGCGCAGCGATTGCAGATCGAGGTCGGGTTCGAGATAGCGATTGAACAGCACCAGGCCACTGGCTCCGGCGGCGACCAAGCGCGCGGCGAAGTTCGGCAGGGCAGTGAAGAAGGGACCGATTTTCACAGCGAAGGGAATCGTGACGAGCTTGGCCACCTCGGCCACGGCTTTGACGTAACTGTCTTCGACATCGCGGGCGGTCGCGCTCGGATCGGTGGGCACCGCATACAGATTGATCTCTAGCGCATCGGCTCCAGCCAGCTCGAACTGCCGCGCAAACTGAATCCACCTGCCGGCAGTGGTAGCGTTGAGACTGACGATTACCGGCAACGCGACTTCGCGTTTGACGTCTTGGAGAAAGTCCAGGTGCAGTTCCGCGCCGTAGTTGTAATCCTTCAGTCCTGGATCGTGGATGCCCGGTTCGATGTAGGTGGTTTCGCCGGCGTACGGATTGTCCCGCAGCGATTCGAGTTCGTCGAGCTCGATTTGCTCGGCGAAAACCGACTGCAACACGACCGCCGCCGCACCGGCTGCTTCCAAGCGTCGGATGCTGGCCATGGAACGCGTCAGCGGGCAGGGGGCGACCACGATCGGGTTTTTCAGGCGGAGCCCCAAATAGTCCGTTGTAAAATCGATGCTCATCTCGGCCACTCCATTCAGGCGTTCTGTCGATCGTTTCGGCCATTGTAGGCACAACGGTCACACGCAAGAAACAGGCCCTCCCAGTAACCCGCAGCGTCAGCGCTGAGCACCAAGCCCTGAAGCAGCGAGCCGTCTTCCTTGCACCCAGTTCCCAAACGCGCGATCTCATCGCGAGCCACTTGAGACGCTATTTTCGCTGCTGCCCCTCACCCCCCAGCCCCCTCTCCCCGAAGCGGGGCGAGGGGGAGACTGGTTTTGATGTTGTGCTCCCCGTTCTCCACGCGTGATCAATTTCGGTTGCCGGCTCTCATTGCAAGTTGCTCAGAAGCGGGGCGAGGGGGAGACTGGTTTTGATTTTGTGCTCCTCGTTCTCCACGCGTGACCAATTTCGGTTGCCGGCTCTCATTGCAAGTGCTCCGGAGATGCTCTGGGCACCTTGGTTCGGCTACACTATTTCTTCCACTATTGGATGATGCGGTAGAGCTGCGAAGGCCACGCGATGACCAGTGAATTGCACAACCAGTTACAGCAGTCGATCCTCAGCGCACAGCTTTCGCCCGAGAGTCTTGCCAAGGTGCTCGCGCTGGGGCAAGCGATCCAGCAGCCACCCGGCACGTGGCTGTTCCGCGAAGGAGAGGTGCAGCCCCACGTTTACTTTCTGCTGTCGGGGCGAGTCGATTTATCGATGACGGTGCCCGGCCGCGGGACGCAGCGCGTGCTCACGCTCGGACCGGGTGAAATGATCGCTTGGTCGGCTGTCGTCGGAAATGGTACGATGACCTGTTCGGCGGTCTGCCTGGATCAATGCCGCCTGGTGGCTGTCCGCGCCCAGCAGATCGAAGCGGCCATCGCCGAGGATTCCAAGTTCGGTTTCGAATTCATGAAGATGATGGCCGTCGCTCTGTCCCAGCGCTTGCTCGCGACACGTCTGCAGTTGCTCGACTTGTTCCATGCTTAGGTTAGACATGGCTTAGGTGAGTCATGGAGTATCTTGCTCGCGAGAATCTTCAAAGCCTATTCGATCGGCTCGTGGAGCTGGGTTTCGAAGTGGTCGGCCCGCGCGTCGACCAAGGGGCAATCGTCTACGACCACATGCGCACTGCCAGCGAACTGCCGCGCGGTTGGAGCGACCAGCAAGCCCCTGGCCACTATCGCCTGGTTGCTAACGACAACGAGGAGGAGCTTTTCGGCTTCTCCGTGGGGCCGCATTCGTGGAAGAAATTTCTCTTTCCGCCGCTGCTGGCCGTGATGCGTTCCACGCGCGACGAGCGGGGCTGGGCGATGGCGGACGTGCCGACCGAACCGATCAAGTACGCTTGCGTCGGCGTGCGGGCCTGCGAACTGGCGGCCATCGCCGTCCAGGACCGCGTGTTCATGTCGGAGCAGTACGTCGATCCGGTATATGCGCAGCGCCGGCAGAATCTGCTGTTGATCGCCGTCAACTGCACGCGAGCTGCCGCGACCTGCTTTTGCACGTCGATGGGCACGGGCCCGCGCTGCACGGCAGGTTTCGATCTGGCTCTGACCGAGCTGGCCAGCGGATTCCTGGTCGAGACAGGCAGCATGGCAGGTCAAGAACTGGCGGCCAGTTTGCCGTTGGTCGCCGCGACCGAACAGCAGTGCCAGCAGGGCGAATCGCTCAGGCAGCGAGCGGTCGAGC
>JBQCJB010000374.1:0-5413 GCA_051953155.1 Aureliella sp.
CCTTCAAGCTCGCCTGGTCGCTGGCGCAGACGGCTGCCGGGGGTGACCGCGTCGGCGATTCGATGCGCAAGCTCCTGCTACAACTGCTGGGACTGGCTGCGATCGGGACAGTTGCCGACGTCGTCCCACTGATTGACGAGAATCGGGTCATCGTCAAAAGCGGCCTTCGAGCCTTGATGGGCGATCCGCTGCTGGGCATTCGCAAGTTGCTCGCATTGGCGAAACTGGACAACAATCGATGCTTGACGAGCGAAGACATCGCGTTCGCGCTCGCGCCGCGTTTGAATGCAGCCGGCCGGCTCTCGCAAGCTCAACTGGCCGTTGAACTGTTGACGACGAACGACGACACACGCGCCGAGGCACTGGCCAGCTACATCGAAACGCTTAACGCCAATCGCGAATCGATCGAGCGCAGCATCACGCTGGCCGCGCACAAGCAGGCTCGCGAGGTGCACGCTGTGGCCGATGATCCGGCCATCGTGCTGGCGCAGACGGGCTGGCATGTCGGCGTCATCGGAATCGTCGCGGGCAAGCTGGCCGAACGCTACCACAAACCGGTCGTAGTCATTTCGCTCGATCCGCTCGGCGCCAAACCGGGGACCGGTTCGGCTCGGTCACCTTCGGGAGTGAATCTGCACGCGGCCTTGGAGAGCTGTCGCGATTTGCTGGTCGGTTGCGGCGGGCATGCGGCCGCGGCCGGACTGAAGATCGACGAGAAAAACATCGCGGCCTTCCGGGCTGCGTTTTGCGAAGCCTGCGCCGAGCAGATGGCCAACTGCGCCACCGACAAGATCATTCACGTCGACGTCGAAGCGCCGCTCGGGCAACTGGATTTGGCGACGATCGAACTGGTTGAAAGCTTGGCTCCGTTCGGTGCCGCCAACCCGCGGCCGCTGTTCTACGCCTCGGGAGTGACGCTGGCCGAACCGCCCAAAACGATGGGCAAAACAGGGCGGCATCTCAGTGTGAGCTTCCTGCAACACCAGACGAAAATGCGAGCCGTCGCATTCGGCCAGGCCGAGCACTGGTTAGCCGAACTGACGGCCTGCGCGGGCGATTGCTCGGCGCCGCTGGACATCGCCTTTCGCCCAGTCATCAACGAGTTCCGCGGCTTTCGCAAAGTGGAACTGCACCTGGTCGAGTGGCGCCGCACGGGCCATTGAAGCAATCACGCCAGCGGTAGGTTTTCGGCGAAGATGAAATTGTGGGTGCCGAGGGTATCCCTGCCCGACTGCGCGATTGCGGCGACTTCCTCGCGCTGGACTGGTCGAGGAGTGGTCTGGGCGGTCCAGGCTTGATAACCGGCTTGCCAAAACAGTTCGAATGTTTCCAGCAGGTGCGGATTGATGGCGACGCCCTGGGGCTGGTGTTCGCTGATCGCGATCTCGACCAACCAAGTCGGCTTGGGCGTCCGAGACATCATCCGCTGGGCACCGCGCAGCATGGCCAGCTCCGCCCCTTCGACATCGACCAGCAGAAAGACGCGTCGATCGGAAAAACGTTCCTGCAACGTCAAGTCCAGCGTCGAGGCAGGCACCAGCGTAAAGTTCTGTGAATCGGCACCGGCCCATCCGTCGATCAGCGACGCGCCGGTACCGCCGCCGAAGATCTTCAGAATCTGTGGCCGATCGCACAAGGCCAACGGAAACACCTCGATGCGATCTTGCCAGCCGTTCGCCCAAACGTTCGTCAGCAGACCGCGCAGGTTGCTCGGCAGCGGTTCATAGGCCACCACCTGCCGACCGGCCGCCAGGGCCACACAGCAGTAGTAACCGACGTTCGCGCCGACATTGATCAGCACATCGCAGTCGGCGACGATACGGTTGACGATGGCCGTTTCCTCGGGTTCGAACTGTCCCGACTCCATCGCGCGACTGCCGACGAAGCGAAAGCCCATTGGCCGCATGTCGGGACTGGCCGCGTAACGGCGGTTCTCGCGGTAGTATCGCAAGCTCGAGCGGACGTTGTTCAAGACGTTTTGGAGTTTGTTCACAATCTCTCCGCTGGTTTCAATCGGTGAATCACGGGCCGGGGCGCGGTGGGCTGTCTTTAGATCGTGGCCGAGAAGACGGTGCCGTGGCAGAGCATCTGGAAACCGATCCGCTCGAGCAAACGCGACACTTCGACGTCGCGCGTCTTCGAGACGGTGCGCACGCCATCGACGCGGTCCAGTCGCAATTGGCGAAACGCTTCGGAGAGCAGAAAGATCAACTGGTCCTGGCTGCGCTGGCAGTCGGCGGGCTCCAGCGGCCAAAGGCGCGCGATGACATCCGGCTGCGGCAGTAGTTCGTGGCCAATGGTCCAGAGCACGATGTCGGCGGTGACGCTCCGCGTATCGCGAGCCGTGAGCTGGAACCCGATCTGTTCGGCATGTCCGAGCATGTTGGCCAGATACCATGGCAACAGCGGTTCATCGAGCAACCGATCGACATGGGCCATGCGGCGAATCTGAATTTGCATGCGATCGACCGGCGGCTGGAACTGGGCAAGATCGATGTCCCAGTAAACGACCGTTTCCCCGGCGATCCAACCGGCATCGGCGAGCCATTGGCCCTGCCGAGCGTCGGCGGCGGGGCAGCCGATCATCGCGTCGCCCGGCGCCAATCCGGCCAAGTAGGGAGAGGCCGGCGGGGGCGGGCAGAAACGCAACTGCGTTGCGCCGTGGCTGACCGCCACTCGCGTGGCCGCGCCGATTAACTGGTTGGCAATCGCGCTATCATCCTCGCGCGGTACTACGCACAATCCGCTAATGACCGCCCGCGTTTCATCGAGCGAACGCAGATCGTCGGCCGGTTCGAATCCGAGCAGTACGAAGCCGACCGGTTCGCCATCGACAACCGCGAGCAGCAACTGCTCTAAAGAAAAATAGGACTTCGCCAACACGCACAGCTCGAGACTCAGCGGCGAGAGTGCGTACGGCAAGCCTACAGCCTGGTAGTGTGCGTTGAAGACTCGACACAAGGCTTCGGTGTCAGTGTTGCGAAACGAACGAAGTTCCAGGGGCACTTTGCCTTGCCGTTGGGTCGACGAAAAAACGTAGTTGAAGCGCTGGGGACGAGTTGGCTGATTGTACCGCTGGCGGCACTACCTGGTAAGCAACCTACCTCGGGCGCTGCGGTGAATTCACGACGTTTCGCGGAGCTTTGCCCTCCAAAACTCGGCGGCAGTTTTCGCTCCCCTTGCGCCGCATTTCCAAGAGCCCCTCTTCGCAGTAAAAAGCCGAGTGCGGCGTCAACAGCAACCGGTCGTGCGCCGGATGTTGTGGATCGCGCCACGCGACCAGCAGCGGATCGTCTGCCGGC
The DNA here is from genome assembly GCA_051953155.1 of Aureliella sp. Lineage (GTDB taxonomy): Bacteria > Planctomycetota > Planctomycetia > Pirellulales > Pirellulaceae > Aureliella. Next base: position 3,303 of record JBQCJB010000374.1, read on the forward strand.
GGCGGTTCGCAGTGGAGCACATCCAGCGCCGCACCGAGCAAATGTCCACTTTCAAGCCCGCGCAAGACCGCGCCTGCATCAACGACCGCACCGCGAGCCGTGTTGATGACGATCGAGCCGGGAGGCATGGCAGCAATAGCAGCATCATTGATCATATTGCGTGTCTCCTCCGTCAGCGGGCAGTGCAGACTGACGATCTGCGACTGGGCCAACAGTTCCTCCAGCGAATCCGCCACCCGGATGCCCAGCGCCTTGTCGTAACCGCTCGGCAAATAGGGATCGTAGAAGACGACGTCCAGTCCCAGAGCCTTGCCGCGCAGCGCAGTGGCCGTGCCAATGCGTCCCAAGCCGATAATTCCCAATACCCGTCCGCGCAAACGATGGAGCGGGGCAGCCAGCGCATAGGACCAAAGTTCGCCGGCCCGCTGGCAACGTTGATTTAGAAAGTGAGTACCCCGCGCCAGGACGAGCAGTGATCCAATCGCCGAATCAGCCACCTCTTCGCTGCCATAATCGGGAACATTGGCCACCGGGATGCCCAATTCTCCGGCGTACGGAAGATCGATATTGTCGACCCCCGCGCCGCAGCGGACGATCAACCGGCAACGCGTCAATTCATCCAGCACAGCTCGATCGAGGTGGACGAAGTGATACACCAACAGCGCGTCGGCGTCGGCCAGTTGGCCGCGCAAATCGTCCACGCTCTTGGCCCCGAGAGCGACGACATCAGCGACGCTGCCCAGGATGTCTCGCTCGATCTGCAACGGCTCGGTGAGCAGGTCGGTCACGACCACACGCGCTTTACTCAACTGGCTGCCTCCTCAGACTTGTCCTCGCTCGAGTTCGTAACGTTTCAATTTGCGGTCCAGCGTCGAACGCTCGACGCCTAGAATCGCAGCCGCGCGACTCTTGTTGCCTTGCATGGCCGAAAGCGTGGCTTCGATATGCTCGCGCTCGAGCTGGTCGAGGCTGATCGGCCGATAGCTGGCCGCCGCGCCGCCGTGCTGTCCATCCGCGCTCGCTGCGCCACCCGCAGCCGCAGACGACTCCGGACCGGCAAGAATCGCAGCGCCCAGCGGAGCCAGCGATACATCCTCGGGCAAGATCGTGGTGCCAGCCCCGAGCACAACGGCGCGTTCGATAACGTTGCGCAGCTCGCGGACATTTCCTGGCCAGCTATAGCGCGAGAGGAGTTCGAGCGTCTGCGGTGCGAAGCCGTCCAGCCGGCGGTCAGCGTGCTGTCGAAACGTTTCCAAAAAGTGCTCGGCCAGCAGCGGGACGTCTTCTAGTCGCTGGCGCAGCGGCGGGACGTCGATCTCGATCACCCGCAAGCGGAAATAAAGATCGGAGCGGAACTGTTTGGTGCGCACGGCCTCTTCGAGATCCCGATTGGTGGCCGCGATGACGCGCACGCTGGTGTGGATCGGTTTGTTACCGCCCAAGCGTTCGAACGGCTGACCCTCGAGCACCCGCAAGAACTTGGCCTGCAATTCAGGGCTCATCTCGCCGATTTCATCTAGCAGCAGCGTACCGCCGTTGGCCGCTTCGAACTTGCCAATCTTGCGGTCGGTTGCGCCGGTGAAGGCACCTTTCTCGTGTCCGAACAATTCGCTTTCCAGCAGCGTCGGGGCGAGCGCAGCGCAGTTGAGGCAGACCAGCGGGCCGTCGCGGCGGTCGCTGCGTTGATGGATGGCCCGCGCGACCAATTCCTTACCGACGCCGCTCTCACCGCGGATCAGGACCGTGGCGTTGGTTGGCGCGGAGCGCTCGATCGATCGCCGCACTCGCCCCAGGACCGCACTTGTTCCGACCATCTCGCTGCTGTGCTGAAGTTCGCGTTCGAGCTGATCGATCTTGCGGCGGCTGGTCGCCAGCGACTGGCTGAGCTGCTCTCGCGAGCGCAGCTGTGCGAGAGCCAGCGCCAAGTTGTCGGCCACCGCGACGGCCAATTCCAAGTCGGCGTCGGTAAGCATCCGCTCGTCGAGCGAAGTGTACACGTGCAACAGTCCGACCACTTGTCCCTTGTCGCTCAAGGGAGCGCAGATGATGCTGCTCGTCTGGCGCTGACCCGACTCGCGCGCCAGCGAGAGCTGCGCGTCCATCTGAACGTT
>JBQCJB010000375.1:0-7414 GCA_051953155.1 Aureliella sp.
TGGACGATGGACACTGGCGATGGCTCTCGGTCAGCCGGCCGACTAGCCACCCCACCAGCGCTGCCTTGATCTCCGATTTGGCACCCGGCAAACGCAGCTACACTCTGTACCTGCCGCTGTACAACGGCACGCAGTCGCTCAAGATCGGCGTCCCCAAGGGCACGGCCTTCGAACCGATCGCACCGCGGAGCGAAAAGCCGCTGGTGTTCTACGGCACCTCGATCACGCACGGGGCCTGCGCCTCGCGTCCAGGAATGCCACATCCGGCAATCCTCGGCCGACGACTCCAACGACCGGTAATCAACTTGGGTTTCTCCGGAAATGGACGGATGGAGAGCGAAGTGGGAGAATTCCTCACTGAAGTGGATGCCAGCGTGTTCGTCATCGATTGCTTGCCGAACATGAAAGGCGCGGAGGTCGCCGCGCGGGCAGTTCCGTTGGTCAAGCAGTTGCGCGCCGCCCGGCCGCAGGCCGCGATTCTTTTAATCGAAGATCGCACCTATCCGAACGCCTACTTACTCCCCAAGCGTCAGCAGTCGCTGGCCGCCAACCGCAAGGCCTTGCGAGCAGCCTACGCGCAGCTCCGCGACGCGGGCGTCGAGCGGCTGGGCTATGTAGTCGGCGATGACTTGCTCGGCGAGGACCGCGACGATACGACCGATGGGTCGCACCCATCCGACTTGGGCTTCTTTCGCCAAGCCGATGCTTTGGAAAAACAGCTGGTCAAACTGCTGTAAGCGACCCACGCCTACCTTAAGGGTGCGGCAGAGCTTATTAAGCTTTCTAATGGCTTAAGAAAAGCACGACATTCTGTCGTACTGCGGGAGGGAAGATTAAACAACTTTTAAAATCGTTTGGGTCGCGGAACAATTCGATCTCCGAGAGGTTTAAGCCGGACGTGATGTGAGGTCCAAACTCACACCTCTTCTTCGATGCCCGGGTCTTTTCTTTCTCTCGGAGTTCTGTAATGGCGAAGTTGAGAATGCGGCCAGCCTTTACGCTGGTCGAGTTGCTGGTGGTTATTGCGATCATCGGAATTCTGGTGGGACTGTTGTTGCCGGCTGTCCAAGCGGCCCGCGAAGCTGCGCGTCGCATGCAATGCTCGAACAATTTGAAGCAACTTTCGTTGTCGATGATGAACTATGAAAGTGCTTATAAGAAATTCCCCTACGGTGTTCGCCCTGGAGGGTACAACGGTGGCTGGGGAACTTCGTTCTATGTCCGTATTCTCCCATTTATCGAAATGACTGCCATGGCTGACCGATGGCCATGGGTCGAGCGGAACGCGGTCTTCTACACCGACACGCAAGGTCGCAATGAAGGCTATACCGCTGGCAACGCTTACCTGCGTGGCCAGGCGCCGTCGGGTCTGAATTTGCTGAACATGACCATCCCCGCCTTCAAATGCCCGTCGAGCCCGCTGCCCGACTTCCAGTCGGGAAACAACGCCGTGCAGATGGCATCTTACGTCGGCATCGCCGGCGCGGTTGAACCCTCGCCAGGTTACACCCCGCAGCGGCAAGGCGTTTGCTGCAGCTGCTGCACCAACGGCCAAAACGTCCTGGGCATCAATCAGGGATTTGCGTCGTGGAGCGGCATGTTAGTTCCCAATCAATGCATCAAGATCGGCGAGTGCACCGACGGTACCTCCAACACCATGATCCTAGGTGAATCGTCCGACTGGACCATCGACGTCAACGGCGCCAAGCAGAATCCGGCCGGCAGTTGGCAACACGGATTCGCCATGGGCACGAACAACACGGTCGTGCGCACCACGGGGGTTACCGCGTCAACCCAGCCGGTCTTCAACAACAACACGGTGCGTTACCCGATCGGCAGCCGCAACTACGAATTGGCGGGCGTGGGCACCAACCACGGTTCGAACAACCCGATGCTGTCGGCCCACACCGGCGGCATCCAAGCCGGCTTTACCGACGGCAGCGTTCGCTTTCTGTCCAACTCGACCGAGCTGGCGACGCTCAAGTACATGTGCGACCGTGACGATGGACAAGTCGTCAACGACACCAACCAGTGATCTTGGTCGCCTAATCTACTTGCCGATACTCGTTACCTCAGCTGATCAACCTGTGCCGCTCGACTGCGGCGCAGGTTGATTGTCGCATGCGGCCCTTTTGCAGCCCGCAGCGTCCGGATCGAATCCTGACGCCATCGGTGCTCGGCCCGCACACCTTTTCACCATGAACGTACTTCGCTCACGAACCGTCTGGGAGATCGCCTCTATGTTTGAATTGGGCTTCAACACGCGGATGAAGCAAGCTCTGCCCTGCCTGGTGTTGGTCGTCTTTAGTCTCGGCTGCGGCGCCAGCGTCCCCACCGGCACGGTCGGCGGCGCCGTGAAGGTCAAAGGCAAACCAGCCAAAGCCGGGACGGTGGTCACCTACGTCTCGGACAAAGGGGATACCGCCACGGGCATCGTCGGCGACGACGGCACCTACCAGCTGCGCAACATCGGTTCGGCCAAGCCCGAGTTAATCCCGGCGGGCAACTACAAGATCGCAGTCGCCACCGGCGGCGGCGCTCAAGCCATGACCGACGAAGAATACGAAGCGATGATGAACAGTGGCGGCAAAGCGCCCGAAGTCAAAAAGGACACGTCCATACCGACCAAGTACGCCACAGCGCAAACCAGTGGACTGACCTTTGAAGTCAAGACCGGTGCCAATACCAACGATATCGCCATCGACTGAACCTGCTCGCAACCTCACTCTGCTAACCGGTTGGGGAATGTGCCTACTCGCGCTGTCGCTGACCGCGTGCAGGCCGGAAGTGGACGAGTCCGAGCCGCGCGCACCTGGTTGGCCCTTCGCAGCCGAGCGGTCCGCGGGACTCGCGTCGTCGCCCGACGCGCTGCATTCGTCCGGCCAGCAGTGGTTCAGCGAGATCCGCGGAGCCTTCGGCGAATTCCGATACGCTAGCGGCCACCGCCCGGGGCAGGCAACGCTGCTCGAAACCGTCGGCGGTGGAGTCGCTCTGCTGGACGCTGATCTGGATGGCTATCTCGACCTCTTCTTTGCCGGCGGCGGTTCGATCGATGTCGCCGCCGGTTCGATCGGCGGCCGGTCGGGGGCCTACTTCCGCAATCGCGGTGGGCTGCAGTTCGATGCGCAAACTGCTGCCGCTCGGCTCGAGGACAGTTCGCTGTACTCCCATGGAGCGACCGTGTTGGACTACGATCGCGATGGCTGGCCCGATGTGCTGGTCACCGGCCTGGGCGGTCAGCGGCTCTATCAAAACCAAGGCGATGGCACGTTCGTCGATCGCAGTCGGGCGGCTGGGCTGGATTTCGAAGGCTGGTCTACCGCCGCGGTTGCCGCAGATTTTGATTCCGATGGGGACGTCGATATTTTCGTGACCCGATACTGCCGATGGACATTGGCAGAGGATCAAAGCCACGACTGCGGAGACGCGAAGCGCAAACTGCGCGACGCCTGCCCGCCGCAGCTGTTCGCTCCCGACGGCGATCGGCTGTTTTTCTCCGCAGGTGACGGCACGTTCGTCGACCAGTCAGCCAGCCTGGCCTCGATGCCGCCCCAGCGTGGGCTGGGCGTTGCGGCCAGTGACTTCAACTCCGATGGTGCGATCGATGTCTACGTCGCCAATGACGCCGGACCGAATCACCTCTTTCTCGGCGCCGCGCTGGGCGGCTGGCGCGACGAAGCGTTGCTCGCCGGCGTATCGGGTAACGAATTCGGCGCTCCAGAAGGAAGCATGGGCATCGCCGTCGGCGACACCAACGGCGATGGACGTCTCGATTTGTTTGTCACGAATTTTGAACTTGAGAATAACTCGCTCTATGAAGGGCTGGGCAACGACCAGTTCCGCCACGCGACCGTTTCCAGCGGCCTGGCCGGCAGTGGCGCACCCACGATTGGGTTTGGCACGGCGCTAGCCGATTTCGATGCCGATGGTTGGGAGGATTTAATCGTCGCCAACGGCAGCGTCTTTTATCACACCGGGCAATTGCCGTTTGAGCAGCCGGCGCTGCTCTACAAAAACCTCCGCGGCCGATTCGCAGACGCCGTCTCACACGGCGGGACTTACTTCCAGCGGCCGCATGCCGGACGCGGCCTGGCCACTGGCGACCTGGACAATGACGGGGCGACCGATATCGTCATCGTGGACCAAATTCATTCTCCAACCATCCTTCACGCCGAGCCACACTCAGATCACTGGCTAGGCGTTTGCCTGCGTCGGAGCGACGGCAGCCATCCGGCCTTGGGTGCGCAGGTGACGTGCGAATTCCGCGGCCGACAGCTGCACCGCTGGGTAGCGATCGGCGCCGGCTACCTCTCCTACAGTGACGAGCGACTCTTGTTTCCAGTCGACGTCGACGAGCCGCCCGGGTATGTTGAAGTCCTTTGGCCCAGCGGCGTTTGCGAGCGATTTGGCAATCTGCCGCGTGATCACCACACCGTTCTGATCGAGGGGCAAGGTGTCGAAACGCCGCCGAAGGCCAACCGGTTCCGCTAAGTCTCCCACCGCACTGCCTGGCCACACCGCACAAAACAGCAGCGTCTCCGCACCGGCGGGCCGGACGCGGACCAAGCGCCGCTACGTTTGGCTTGCCGTGGTGCTGCTCGCGTTGCTACCGGCCTGGTGGGCCATGAGAGCCATGGCCTCCAAGGCGGATCGGCAGTTGCTCCAGCAGGGCGTGGCCGAACTCGACCGCGATCCGCACTTGGCCGAAGAGATTCTGGAACTGGTCCAGTCCGACGACGAGCCCGACGTGTTGGCGGCCCTGACCGAGGCTCGCGCCCGCCAACAGCGCTGGCCCGACGCCGAAGAAGCCGCCAAGAAGTGGACGACAGTCGCTCCCTCGTCGGTCGCCGCCTGGCAGGCATTGGCGGAAATCGAGCGGCAACAACAAAAGATCGTCCCCTGCCGCAGCGCGCTGGAAAAGGCTCTCTCGATCGCCGACAGTACTGCAGACCAGGACGCGCTGCATGCGCACCTTTTCCAGCTGTCCTTGCTGACCGATGATGCGGCGGCCGCCAGGCGGCACATCGATCAGATTCGCGACGAGCGAACCGGTCAGGCGGAACGCGATACGCTCGCTTATGCACAGTTGCTGCGTCTAGAGGGGCAACTCGACCAGGCGCGTGCGCTGGCTGCGGCGCACGTCGCCGACGACAACGCCTCGACCGCGGCCTTGATGCTCAGAGGCATCATTGCGCTCGATGCGGGCGACTTCGAGGGGGCTCGTAGTGACCTGGCCAAGGTGATTGCGATCGACCCAAACAACAAGGAAGCACATTACAAGTTGGGCGTGGCCCTGCGCGGCCTCGGACGTTTGGACGAAGCGCGGCATCACTTCCAGATCAATCAACAACTCACCTCACAAAGCGACACTGCCGAACGTTAGAATCTGCCGATGGCTGCTCGGCCCAATCTGTCGAGTGGCTGTCATTCGCAGGAACGCACGCATGTCGCAGAATCCCTCGCCGCAGCTACCTACCAACTGGACGTACACTGCACTTATCACCAGCGCCGGCGTGGTCGCCGTGTTTCTGTTTTTCTCGCTGGTGCAATACCAAGTCATCGCCAGCGGGCTCTGGAGCCCCAACGAGCATCACGGGTACTCTGGCGACATGTTCGGCCTGGTCAATGCACTCGCGTCGGCATTGGCTTTCGCACTCTTTCTCGTGACGCTGCGCATGCAAGCCGCGGAATTGAAAGAGCAGCGCGAGCAGTTCCAGAAAATGGCAGCCGCGCAGAGCGCGTCGGACGAGAAGATGCAGCTGCAGACCTACCTCAATGCGCTGGCGCTCGAGGCCGCCAACGATGTCGAACTTGACAAAGGACCGGAGTTCGGTCGCTACTCTAGCCAGCTGAATTCGATGGCGGTCAAGCTCTGCTTCGGCCGTCGGGCGGCCTGGGTTCGTCAGTGCGTCGAAGCGGACCTGGCTGGCAGGAATCGCCCCGCCTTGATCGATTTTGGCCTCGCAGCGGAGGCTGAGGCAAATTTGAAATACTGGCGGATCTTAGCGGCGTATATCGACCAGATTGACTTTGGCAATCCATCGGACGCCGGTGCCGTCGAGTTCTGCCAGAAAATCGCGCCGTTCTTTGCTTCGGCGCATTGGAGGCGGCTGCCCGATTCGGCTCTCAAACACGCCTTCAACCCACTGATCGAAGTGGTGGACCAACTCCGAGCCTTCGACGCAACCGCTCCTCAGGCAGCCCAGGCGCAGGCCAAGCTCACGCACGCGCTCGCCCCGCTCCGTCCAAAATTCGCCGCGATCGTCAAGACCCTGTGCTTCCCACTCGTGGTCTGTTAGGCTCAACCGGTAACAGTGCGGCCCCGTCATTGGGCTTCATTGTTGGAGCCACTGGGGAAAGAGTAGTTTCGCAAGCAGCACCGCGAAATCACTCCGCGAAACCGAGTCCTCGTCCGAATTCTTTAGCTCATCCATCGCGAGCTGGAATGCGCGCGGTGGCGAACTAGCGCAGATCTGCGAAAGCCGTCTGAGGCCAGTCTCCAGATCAGCCGCGGCAATCGCACGATCTGGGTAGAGCAAGTTCTTATCGTCCAGCTTTACAAAGCCCGATTCAATGGCTTGCAGGAGTTCGATCTCGTCGCGTTCTGTGAGGTCAGCAACCGCAGCTCGATTCATGGCAGGAGCTTGGAGGTGGACGCATCGAACGCAGGCAATGGCAAACTCACGCCGGGTCACCGCGTCATTGGGGCGAAATTCAAGTCGTGAATTGGTCGGTAAAATGCCGCGGAAGGCTACTGCGGCGATGGCATCGCGCGCAGACTCGTGTGAACTATCCAGATCAACTGGCCGCTGGGTCGACGACGCATTCAGACCATTTGCGATCGGGGCAATATCCAAGTGGATGTTGGTCAAGCTGTACAGTGACCCATCGAGTGAATCTGCGTAGAACGCTTGGGTCGTTGGCAGTTTCCGAAAGTGGTAATGGTAACCGTGAGAAGTCGCATCATGGAACTTCAGCACGATACCCTCTTGCCGCATTTGACTATTCTCGGCCAGGCCACCGATCAGTGCGCTGGAAATCGCATAGCCCGAGCCGATATCGGTAATTAGAAAGCCTCCGCGAAAAGTAAGATCGCCATCAGCGATTGGCTGTTTGGAAGGATGAATCGTGAATGTGTGAGTGCTCGGGTCGAATACGTCGCCGGCGCTCAGGAGGGCTATCGAAACACTTTCTATCGAACACCCGACTGGGCCTGCACGACAAACCCCTTTTTCCGGCAAGACAACGATGGCCATCCCGCTAATCACGCTGAATTTCCCGTTTGGGTCCACGCGGACTGCGGAGTTTTTATCAATTCCAATACCAAAGGGAATGTTGCCCTCGAGAGTTACCCGACTGAGCCGGCCGAGTCGACCGCGATACTGTAGAAAGTGCTGGTCGATAATACCCTGCT
>JBQCJB010000376.1:0-9205 GCA_051953155.1 Aureliella sp.
CACTTGGCAGATTCTGTGTGCTTTGATTTAGACGGGCTTGCCGGCGAACTCTGTTCAACTGACGTGCCTGACCTTTTCGGAGTCTTCGTTGCCGGCTTGGCGGGTGGGGTCGCGCCGCTCGAAGCTAACTCCTCGAGCAACTTCTTCGCTTGCGGCCGGATGGCGATGGCCAAAAAGTCGAGCTGTTCCTCGATTTCCGTGCGTAGCTCAGCGGTAATCGAGCTCTGAAACTTCAACAAGCCTTCGAGAGCCGAGGATTGGACATCGGCGTCCGAGTGCTGAAGTGCGCTCACCAACGCTTGCGCGGCTTGCGGCGCATCTGCTGGATTTGATTGCACGACTTTCGACGCCAGTTTAATGCCAGCCAAGGCCGGAGACTTCTTGTCCGCTAGAAACGCACCTGGCAGGTTCTTCAAGAAGGATTTGCCTTCGAGCCGCTTGTCCTTCTGCAGCTTGTCACAAGCGGTCACTGCCAGATTCACAACGGTCGAGTTACTTACGTGCAGCAAGCGCAGGTATTGGTCGGTGAGTTGCTCGCGCTCCGCGACAGTCGGCTTGAGCTGCTCATGGAACTTTGCCAATCCCGCCAGCGTTTTCACCGAGAGTGGCAACGTCAACCCATTTAAACTCTCCGACAGCAGTTTCGCTCGATCTAAATGCCCGGCCTCACTTAATTCGATCAGCAAGTCGAGCCAACCCAGCTGTGGATAGCGAAATGCTGCGCTGTCCACTTGCAACAGACGCCAAATGTCATGCTTGAAAAGGTCCGGGTCGGCTTCGAGCATCGCGCGCCGCGAGGGAAACAGCGGAAGAGTGTCTTCTGTGTCGGTGTAATTGCCCTCGATCACTTGCATTTCTTCGGACATTCTCGCGAAGTATTCCGCAGAATCGTTGGCTGGCAGCGCGCCACTGCGGATAAGTCCACGCTCGAGATACCATGACGGGACGGGAAACTCTTGCTTCCATTCCCACTTTAGCCAATCGGCAAGCCATTTCGGCCGGCGGGCGTCCAGTATCTGCAACATGCGTTGCTGCATGTCTTTCAAATCTGTTCGTAGCCAGCCGATTTTAAACTTGTGTGGGAACTTAATGGCCTCACAATCGCAGAGTCCGACGACTAGTAGTTGGCTCGTCCAACGCGGGCACCGCCAATCGGGATACTTAGCATTTTTAATCCTTCCAATCAGCTCTTTCGCATGCTCGGGGATCTCTTTGCTTGCCGAGCTCGGCCCCCAGAATTGATCGATGTCGGAAACCAACTGCAGTGCCTCGCTGGCCAACGCACTTCGCTCTTCCTCGTTTAGCTCCGTCATTGCCGCGCAGAGTTGATCTCGATCAGCCGCGACTATGAGATCCTGAAACTCCTCGATGGTTAACTTGCTCATTTTATAGTCCGCACGCAGAAAACTAATTAATCGTTGTCACCGAACGCGAGTAAGCGGGCCGCCAGAATGTGTTTGCATGGGCCGCGACTATTTTGGTGCTTACTATACCAAGTACACGTACAGCGGTCGCCTGTGTCGGATAAACGAACCATGTGCTCGACTCCACTCCCCTGTACCAGCCATTCCGAATCGGTTGCACTAATGGATTGATGCTTCCGAATCGCGGAGTTTGCAATCAGCTTCTTCGCAGATTGTAAGCGCGGATGCAGGTCGTCAATTAGATCGGCATTGAACGGAAGCTCACGATGAAAGTAGCTTTGGTCGTTGATGTCGAAGCCTACTAATCCGCGAGTCGCCAACGCGTCGAGGGCACTTTTGACTTCGGCAACAGGTAGGTTCAATTTCTCTGCGAGCTCTGTTGAGTCGATCGTTCCCTGCCAGTGCAGCTGAGACCGGACCTGATCAAGCGCATTCTCCCAGTCTCCGCTGGCCAGACTTTCAAGTGCCTGACCTTCGCCAGGGAAACCGCGGTAGATTTCTGGACTGAATGTCGCGAGAAAGGTGCATCCCGGTAAGGCGATCTTCCACGTGGTGACACCGCGTGCGTGCCAGACCTCGACTGGTGTTTTGGAGATGCGCACGAGCGGCTCGATCGCTCGCAACCTCTCGGTTCCCACAACTGGAACGGTTCCTTTCCCGCTCTGAGATGTGAGCCGCAGAGAATTTCCAGAGGCAGTCAACCACAGCGTTTGGGTCCGACCTGCGGATCTCGGCAGGCCGCGAATAAACCGAAGCACTTCAACCGCCGGAATGGTGAACATAAGCTCGGCATCCGTAAGGTAGCTCTGTACCTCGCAAAAGCCCTTGAGCCAGCGCAGCGGAAGCTTGACCTTCTTTTCCTTGATGGCTCGACCGCCAACTTCTAACGTCACATCATCCACACCCACGCTCAACTGAGCCGACTCGGCAAAGCGAGCCTGAACCAGACCTTGGACGAATTGTTCGTTCAAGTCGATGTTGGTTGCCCCTCGCCCTTGAATCGGTGAGGTAAACGCCGAATCGCCAAAGTTACATTGAAGGTAAACACCGCAGCATCCGCTAAACCCCTCGAATCGAAGTCGCGACTGACCGCAAGTCACGACCGGATCGAGCAACCCTATGCTTCTGTCGAAGAAATGCGAGCGAATAATGCGGCTGGCACAAATTAGCGCTTCAGCAAAGACCGCGGGCTCGGCTATGCCGGAATTGAAGAAATGGGGCGACCCGCGTTCGTCGTAGGTCGACAGTCGCACAAGCGATATTTTTTCGTCTGTGCAGACCTCGCTTGCGAACGGATAAGAGTAGGTGTAATCAATGGCAAGGCTTGTCATTGGCGGTACTTTTTCTCCGTATTGTAAACCGCCTGAAAGCCCCGCGCACGCTATCGACACCGTGCCAGAACGTCCCGAGGCTCAAGTAGGACAGGCCTCCGGCCTGTCTAGCACCCGCCCTCCGCTCTATTCCTAAGCCCCAGAAAATCGAGCCTGGCACTCCTCTAAATTACCCAAGCATCATTACCCCAGCATCAAGCACAGCCGGCAGAATGACTGGTTCGAAGACGCTGCCGTCCCTCGACCACACGGTCGTCAGCGTTTCATGAAGTTGCAAGATCGAGATCGCAGCTTTCCTCCGCCATCACGCCCAACAGGGTCAGCAGCTGCCACGGTGAGAGTTAGGTGCCAGCGCAGCAAGTTGCGGTGGGCCGTCACTTCGAAGTCAACACGAACCGCGCAACTTTCCAAGGGGGCGCGGGAAGCAATCAATTTCGCTACGTATCGAGCTGAGCGCGAGACCATGAGCGCGTCGAGAAACTGGGCGCAGAGTGCGAAGCAAGAAAAACTCCGCGGGAGAAACGAAGAAAGGCTGGTACCGCTTGGGTACCAGCCTTGCCGTGAACACGTGGGTAGCGAGCAGTTCGCTACGGGTTCGATTAGTTGCGGGAGCCGGATTCGAACCGACGACCTCGAGGTTATGAGCCTCGCGAGCTACCGGGCTGCTCCATCCCGCGAGTCAAATAGTACCCGGTTCCCTAATTTCGTCTAGGGCAATGCCGAATTTTTTCCAACAAATCAAATCCGCCCGGCGGCACGTTCGTCCGGCGAGCTTCCAGGCGGCCAAACGGCTCGCAACGACAGGCTACTTCTCGACTTGCCGAGACGTTTATGGCCATCGGCGTCGAGCGGGCCACTCGAGACCGGCTGCCCAAATGATTGAGTACTCGTCGGAGCGATGGTACGCTAGAAAAATACCGGTCGCTGCTGGCGACGCGCTCGGGGACGCCGGCATTTTCGGCGACCGATTGCGGCCCCCTCTCGTCAAGCCGAAGACTCGTCCCAGACACACTTCTCTCTTCGCCTGGAAAACCTCGGACTCGGAGCGGTTGGCAATGCGCACTCGATGCGGTTGGCGCTGGCACTTCGGCAAAGCCCCGTGCTTGGGCAAAGCCTGGCACTTCGGCAAAACCTGTTGCTTGGGCAGATTCTCGGCCGGCGGCAGCTGGTGGCTGACCCTGGGCGTGGCGGTCTGGTTGCTGGGGCTCGCCGGTCCGCTACCGGCTCAAGGCAAACGCTTTATCCCGACGCCCAAGAAAAAGCCCCTGCCCAGCCAGCAGTTCAAAGGCTACGGCTTGCCGGCCGCGGTCAAGGAAGTGCCGACGCTGACGATGGACGTCGCAGCGGTGGCCAGTTCGCGCGAAGCGACGCAAAAGGCGGCGGCAAAGATCGACCAACTGGTCGAAGCCAACTTGACCAAGCACGGCCTCGAGCCCAACCCTGATGCGCCCGAACATATCTTCCTGCGAAGAGCCTTTCTCGACACCGTCGGCACCGTCCCCAATCTATTCCAGAGCCAAGCCTACTTCCTGGCGAAAGACGACCCGCTCCGCCGTGAAAAGCTGATCGATAGCCTGCTCTCCTCGCCTGGCTACGTCAGCCACATGTTCAATTACTGGGCAGCCATCCTGCGGGTAGTCGATCGGCCGGTCGGCAACATGTTGGCCTACAGCTACCGCGATTGGATTAAAGACCAACTGAGGATCAATCGGCCCTACGACGAGTGGGTCTTCGAGATGCTGACGGCCGAAGGCAAGCTCTGGGAAAACCCAGCGGTCGGCTACGTGCTCCGCGATGATGGCATGCCGCTGGTGCACGTCGACAACACGGTCCGCGTGTTCCTCGGGACGCAGATCGGCTGCGCCCAGTGCCACGATCACCCGTTCGACCACTGGACGCAGAAGGAGTTTTACCAGCTGGCTGCCTTCACCGCCGGCATCTCGACGCGCGACACCAAAGCCAACAAGAATGGAAACCCGATCAATCGGGTTCGTGACGAGCTGCGCAAAAACGATCCCAAAGCAAATGTTACTGGTTCGCTCAACCAGATCCTGCAGGCCAACCTGTTTCTGGTTTCGTTCGACCCCAAGCGAGCTCTCAAGCTGCCGCACGATTACGCCTACTCGAACGGCAAACCGAACCAGACAGTAGAGCCGGCCGTGCTGTGGGGAGAGTTGCCCGAAGAGGCCAAGAAACAGTCCAAACGCGTTCAGTTCGCTACTTGGCTGACCAGCCCCGACAATCCGCGCTTTGCCAAAACGCTGGCCAACCGGTTGTGGAAAAAGGTGATGGGCGTCGGCTTGATTGAACCGGTCGACGACATGCGCGACGACAGCCCCTGCGAGAATCCAGAGCTGCTCGATTTTCTCTCGGCCGAGCTGGTGCGTTTAGACTTCGACCAGAAAGAGTTCCTGCGAACTCTGCTGTATACCAAGACCTACCAACGCACGAGCAGCCCGTTCGATCCTTCGCAAGCCGAGTTCTACCACTTTCCCGGACCGACGCTCCGGCGAATGACGGCTGAGCAGGTGTGGGACTCGATCCTGGCGATTGCGGTTTACAACCCGTACCCGTATGAGCTGCCGTCGACCGAACAAATGGCCAAGGTGGTCGACCTGGACATGGCGACTGTGACTGCCGGCGAAGCAACCGGGCGGGTAGCCGCCTATGAGGCCGAGGTCGGGCCGGGTGCGCGGAACAAGATCATGAACACCGCCGCGTACCGCAAACAGGTGCTCGCTCGAGCCTCGGAACTGCCGCTGCCGCTGCCGGCCGATCACTTCATTCGGCAGTTCGGTCAGTGCGATCGCGAAACGATCTCCGGTGACAGCCTGGACCCGACAGTTCCGCAATTGCTGACCATGTTCAACGGACCGTTTACGCACATGATGCTCGAGAAGGGTTCCTTGATTTACGACAACATTCTCAAAGCCCGCTCGTTGCGCGAGCAACTGGAAGTGATGTTCATCAGCATCCTCCAGCGTCCGCCGACGGCATCCGACCGCGAAATCGCGCAGCGCGAGATGAAAAGCGGTGACCCGGCAATGGGCTACGGAAACATCATCTGGGCCTTGATCAACACCCGCGAATTCTTGTTTGTGCAGTAGCCACGGCGGTTGACTAGCATCGATGTGACGCGTTCGAGAGACTTGGGCGAGAAGAGGGTTTTTACGCAATGTCAGGCAGGATGAATTTTTCCATCGCTTCGAGTGGGCTGGACGAAATGGGCGGCGAGCTGCAGCGGCGCTCGTTCATGGCCAAGGCTGCTCGCGGTTTGCTCGGCGTGAGCTTTGCCAGCGGGCTACACCACCGCTCGATCGGTTCGCTGGCCATGGCAGCTGAAGCGACTCAGGCCGCAGCGGGCAAGGCGCAGAGCGTCATTTATCTGTACATGAACGGCGCGATGAGCCACTTGGACACGTTCGACCCCAAGCCGGGGTCGTCCAGCCAAGGTGAAACCCAAGCAGCCAAGACGAAGGTCCCAGGCATCATGCTCTCGGACAAGTTTGAACGGCTGCCTGGGCTGACCGATCGCCTGGCCGTGGTCCGATCGCTGACGACGACCACGGGTGCCCACGAACAGGGCAAGTACCTCATGCACACTTCGTACAAGCAGTTGAACTCGATCCGGCATCCGGCCCTGGGGGCGTGGGCTGCGAACGTGTTGCCGAAGCGCAGCGCCAGCCTTCCGCCCAACGTGCTGGTCGGTTCGGCGGCTGGGCATCCCGGCGCCGGTTTCTTGCCGGCATCGATCGCGCCTGTGCCGGTGACCAATCCTTCGGTCGGTTTGGAAAACACGCAGAGCCCCTCCTATTTGACGGACAGTCAGTTCCGCAAACGCATGCTATTGGCCCGTGAATTCGACGAAAGTTTCAAACGCCGCTACGCCTGCAAAGAAGTCGAAGCCTACGACGCTACTTATCGCGAAGCGGTCAAGCTGATGGCGTCGAGCGAACTGAAAGTCTTCGATATCAAGGAGGAGAAGGAAGAAATCCGCAAGTACTACGGCGAGAACACGCTCGGCCAAGGCTGCTTGCTGGCTCGCCGCCTGGTTCAAAAGGGCGTGCGGTTTATCGAAGTCGAATTCGGTTCCTGGGATCATCACCAGGATATTTTTACGAAGGTCGGCGACATGGTCAGCAAACTGGACATGGCTCTCTCAGCCCTGATCCGCGATTTGGAATCCAAAGGTTTGCTCGAGCAGACGCTGGTCGTGGTGGCGACCGAATTCGGACGCACGCCGGTTATCAACGAGAACGCCGGCCGAGACCACCATCCGGGCGTCTTTTCCGGGTTGCTCTGCGGAGCGGGGATCCAGCGCGGGGCGGTTTACGGAACTTCCGATGCCAAGGGTTCAACGCCCGATGAAGACGGCGTCGGTGTCGAAGACTTCAACGCCACGATCGCGCGGGCGATGGGACTGCCGCTGGACAAGGAGTTCTTCGCTCCCAATGGCCGCCCGTTCCGGATCTGCAACGAGGGTAAGCCGATCGAAAAACTGCTCACCTGAACAGCGTGCGGATTCTAGCGGCTGGCGCGGGCAAGCCAATCATGCGGCGTGGCCGGAAGGCTAAAATCTCTCGCTGCCGCGCCGTCACTTGGGGAAATCCGACGTAGGCTTCCAGTAGCGCACGCTTGCAGGCGGGTGCACGTGTCTACGATCGACGGGAGACAATCCGTGTTTACCAACAACTGGCGCACTCGCTTCGCACGCTTACTCGAGGCTGAAGACGGCCCGACCGCAGTCGAGTACGCGGTGCTCTTGGCGCTGATCGTCGTCGCGTGCATCGGTGCCGTCAGCAACATGGCGAATGCCACCGGATCGAGCTTCGACCGCTCGGCCGAAGCGATCAATCAGGCGCTTTCGGGTTAAAGCACTTTGCGCCTCGGCTCACGCGAACTTCTCACCCTACTCGCATCTCGCTCTCTGAGAGCGTCTCTCTCCGCCGCACCTCTCTCTAATACCTCGCTTTTGATTTCAATGTCGCGCTCTTGGCGACAGACGCAGCAGACTCTTTTTGGTGCGCGGTCCACGGCGGTGATCCGGCTGCGGAAAGCAATCATCGAGCAAGCGGTCTGCTGGTTCGCTCGGCCGCGACCAACTAACCGCTGCAGAAGCGCGGTACCTCTTTTGCTCGGGCTGGGTCGGCACAGGCAGGGCGGCCGCTGGTACGGCTGCTGCCGGACTCTCTCGCGATAAGGTGACGATATGAAAGTGCTTCAACTGTTGGCAATCTCGGCCGCGCTGTTTGCCGCAGCCACCGGATGTGACGCGAATCCAAACGGCCCGGGTGCCGCCGGCACTGGCACGACGGGCGATTCCACGACCAACTCATCCACAGGTCCCGGCTCCGGCTCGGGGACCGGCGCGGCGGCGCCAACCGGTAGCGGAGCCAGCAGCAGCGTTCCGGGAGGAGGCGGAATGGTGGGCAGCGGCCAAGGCAGCGCCGCCACCGGTACAGCCGGATCGAATTCGAGCGCCACTTCGTCCGGTTCCTCCGCGACAAGTGCGACTCCTTGAGCGTTGGTCGCTCGAGCGCGAGGCCGCAGGCGATTCATCCTCAGGCGTTTTAGTAGAGGTGCGGACGCGTCGGCGAGGTGAGCATGCCCATCAATCGCCGCTCGAGCTCGCGCTCCTTCAACACGGCTCGGCCGCTGGCGCTGCCTGCGGCTCGGCCTCCGAGTGCCAGCAGCGGTTTGTAGTAAAACGGAAGGTACGACGCGGTCGGCACGAGCGAGGTGGCTTGAGAGACCAAGTCGCTTCCGAACGCCGCGTAGATCTGCGGCGTGAGCTGTTTTTCCAGCTCCCATTCTTGCCGCAGCCTGGCGTAGGAGAGGACATCGTTGGCGACGCGCACGTCGTGCACCAGCGGGAAGACGGGCAAATAGCAACCCGCCAGATACGTCCCTGGATACCGGCGATCGCGAACGATTTTGGCTTCCGCCGCTTCGTACACGGCCATCGAGGGACTGGTGGAATTGATCGAGAGCGTGTTGGTGTACGGGTTGTATTTGTCGTAGCGGAACACGCGCCCGGGCAGCCAAGCGTACTGCAGATGCGTGATCGATCCGGCCGTGTATTTCCAGAATGGATGAATCCGCTCGTTCTCGCGCAGCCTCCGCCACTGCTCGGCTGGATCGTACTGGCGGACGTCGATGTTGACGTCGCACAATTCGTTCAGCACCAGAAACTCTTGAGCTTTATAGACCGCGTCGCGACGCAGCTCGGCTGGGTCGGGCGGCGGAGAATCGCGGCGAACGAACCACTGCCGCAGCTGTTCAATTGGAAACTGAACGATCCGTTCGCAGCGATCGAGCTTGGGATGCTCGCCACCGAAGCTGATAGGATTGACGGCATCCGAAGCGGGCTTCGGCTCGCGGCGATGCGTCAGGCCGTAATGGTATGTCGGCCTGGCGCAGCCGACAGCGGCCAGCGCGCAAGCTGCCATC